>JBARYG010000204.1:0-20054 GCA_049647745.1 Mesorhizobium sp. | reverse complement strand
CAGGGCTGGGCCGCCACCGCGCAGGCGCCGCTACTCGGCGTCGGCTATCAGGCCTATTGGGTGCAGGGCTTTTCCGAAGCCGAGCGGCTGTGGGACGAATTCTACATCGGCTCGCGCAGCGGCTTCCATTTCCACAACACCTATATCGAGGTTCTGGTCGAGCTTGGATGGGCAGGCTTCCTGCTCATTGCCATGCTGATGCTCCGCATCCCGTTCGGATTGCTGATGCGACTTGTAAGCGCCAGAGATGACCCGGCCGCCTTCGTCATGTTCGGTATCGCCCTGATGTTTCTGGTGCGCTCCTTCGTCGAGGTCGACGTGATCAATCCTTACGTCGTCGGCAGCTTCCTGCTCTATTACGCCGCCGGCCTGCTCGCCTCGCCACGGCGCAGTGAACAGCCGACCGCCTTCGCGCAGCCGCATGCGCATCTGTGGCGGGGCGCTGCATGAACAGACTCCATGGCGTCCAGTATCTGCGCGCGGTCGCAGCGCTCGGCGTGGTGGTCTTCCACGCCACGGAGCGCACGGGTGGGCATTTCGCGATCGGCGCGGCAGGCGTCGACGTCTTCTTCGTCATCAGCGGCTTCATCATGTGGGTGCTGGCCGAAACCCGGCATCCCACGCCTTCTGCGTTTCTGCGCGAACGTCTCGAACGCATAGCGCCGCTCTACTGGATGGCGACGGCGGTGATGGTGGCGGGCGGCCTTGCCGGCCTCTTCCCCAACATGCGCCTTACCGTCTTTCATGTCCTCGGCTCGTTCGCCTTCATTCCGCACCATTCGCCGAGCGACGGCGGACTCTGGCCGGTGCTGGTGCAGGGCTGGACGCTGAACTACGAAATGTTTTTCTACGCCCTGTTCGCCGCCCTCCTGTTTTTGGCACCGTGCCGGCGTCTTGCCACCATGGCCGGCCTGTTCGTCGGACTAGTTGGTCTCGGCCTGGCTTTCGGACCCGAAAGCGCGGTGTTCAAGACCTATACCAGCCCGCTTCTCCTCGAATTCCTTATTGGTGCTCTCATCGGCAGGCTGTGGCTGGGCGGCAGGATGCCGTCGCCGAAGGTTGGCTGGCTGCTGATCGGCGGGGCAGCGACCGGCTTTGCCTTTGTCGGAACGACCTATGTCGGCTTCAATGCCTATGTGCTGGGGCCGCTGGCGGGGATGCTTCTGGTTGGTGTGCTGGCGCTGGAAAAGGGCGGCATTGTCCGCCGCGTCGGCCTCGCGGCCTATCTGGGCGACGCTTCCTATTCGATCTATCTGTGGCACACCATGGCGATTTCAGTCGTGGCCAAGTTCGCCGTTCTGGCGGGACTGCCCGCGCCTGTGGCGGTAATCCTTGCCGTCGGGGCGGGCGTCGTGATCGGGCTGGCCTGCCACGAATGCCTCGAAAAGCCGGTTACGGCGTTTCTCAAAGGTCGCCGGCATCGCCGCGACAAGGCCCGCTATGCGGTATAGGGCCGAAGGCCATGGTGACCATCAAGTCGGCGCTCCCTCAAACCGCTTTGGTCGGCGAAAGCTGGCCGTTGCCGCTCGGGCGCATCAAAGAGGCGAGTAGCCTCGCTTTGTTGATCGAGAAGGAGGCGCGCGTGACCATGAGCGACCGTCGCTATCGCGCCATCTGGCTCAGCTGCGACGAGCGTGACATCGATATCCTCGGCCAGCGCCGGCTACCGCACGGGTTCCATGTCACCACGCTGCGCATGCCCGAGGATGTTGCGGTTGCCACACACGACATGTGGTGCACGTCACGCTGCGGTAAGCGTCAGCGGGCAGAAAAACCCGGAGGCGTCCTGCCGACGCGCTGCTTGCGGGCGGCGTAGCGTGCATCGCGCTTGGCCTTCCTCGCGGCCTCATCGGCCAGAAGGCGGGCGATGCGTTCGGTCTCTTCGGCTTCCCGAAGCTTGGCCTCGGCCTGCGCTGCTTCCTCTGCGGCCAGGCGTGCGGCTTCTGCCTCTGCCTCGCGCTTGGCCTTCTCGGCCGCTTCGCGCGCCAGCTTTTCCTGCTTCAGCCGAGCCTTCTCGGCTTCGCGTATGGCGCGTGCCTCGAGAATAGCCTTGCGTTCTGCCTGTCGCGCCAGCACTGCGGGATCGTCCGCCGCCGGCTTTGCCTTAAAGCGCTCCAGAAGCGCCTTCTTTGCCTCGTTCGCGGCGTTGCGCCGCTCGAAAACGTCTTTTTCCCTATAAATAGCCAAGTCCACTTCCCTGTAGTCAATTCACGTCGCTTACATACGCGCGAAGCCCGAGAATTCAAGCGTCAAAACCGCATAACTGGCATGAAATCCCATGCTGTTGCGGCGAAAAGACACCGGTTTGGTCGCAAAAGAGGCGCGTTGTGCATCCAGTCCGCAGGCTGGACAGCGGCAGTCTCGCGTCCCCGAGCCACGCCAGCCAAGGGGGCTCAGTCGTCGCCCTCGACTACCCTCAGCCGAAGCTGCCCGGTCTTCGAGTCGGCCACGCGTTTTGCGGGTTCCGCAGTTTTCGGCGAACCACGGCCTTCGTCGCCGGCCCCGCTCTTTTCCGGCCCGCCGAACTCCAGCGCTTCGATCTTCTCGCCGCGCCTGGTCACTTTCGACGTCGAGACCAGAATATCGTCGATGTCTTTCGCGGATTGGTTGAAATGCGTTTGCAGTTTGCGCACTCGCTCGTCGACGCGCCCCACGTCCTCCATCAGCCGGATCACCTCGCCCTGGATCAGATGCGCCTGTTCGCGCATCCGCGCATCCTTGAGGATCGCCTGGATGACCTGGATCGACAGCATCAGCAACGACGGCGAGACGATGACGATGCGGGCCCGATGCGCCTTGTGAACGATCGCCTCGAAATTCTCGTGGATTTCGGCAAAGACCGATTCCGAAGGCACGAACATGAAGGCGGTGTCCTGCGTCTCGCCCTGGATCAGGTACTTTTCCGAAATATCACGGATATGCACCTCGATATCGCGGCGGAATGCCTGTGCTGCGGTTCTCTGCAAGTCGACGCCGTCCGCAGCGCGAATCGCATTCCAGGCCTCGAGCGGAAACTTGGCGTCGATGGCGAGCGACGGCGCACTATTCGGCATTTTGATCAGGCAGTCAGGCCGGCTGCCGTTCGACAGCGTCGCCTGGAATTCGTAGGCGCCCAGCGGCAATGCGTCGGCGACGATCGCCTCCATGCGCGACTGGCCGAAAGCGCCGCGCGTCTGTTTGTTGGAGAGGATCGCCTGCAACTGCACCACCTGGCCGGCCAGCGACTGAATGTTGCCCTGCGCGGTATCGATGACCGCAAGCCGCTCCTGCAATTTCGCCAAGCTTTCGTGGGTGGATTTCGTCTGTTCGGTCATGGTCTGGCCGAGCCGGCCGGTCATGGCGTCGAGGCGTTGGCCGATTGATTGCGTGAGTTCTGCCTGTCGCGCGCCGAACACTTCGGCAATCGCTCCCATGCGACCCTGCATCTCGGCCTGGCTTTGCAGGATGCCGGCCATGCGCGCATCGGCCTCGCGGGCGTGGTCGGCTGCCTCGGCAGCGGCGGCGGAGCGTGCCCTGGCTGCACGCCACAGGACGATGACGAGCGTTCCCAGCATGAGAAAGAACACGATGGTTCCGAACCCCACCATCTGACCCAGTGTGATCGTCGTTGCACCGAGCCGGACGATCGGTTCGGATAAGGGTGCGGCTGCCTCGTTCATGGCGCAGAGCATAGCCGATTCGGGTCGGCTGGACAGATCAAAAGGTGAACGAACGCCAAAAGCGGCGGTTGACGCTGTTTGTCCGAGGTCTTAGGTGAAGCGCATGTCGATCAAGCCGCTTATCATCCTTCCCGATCCGGTCCTGCGCCAGCTGTCCAAGCCGGTCGAGCGGGTCGACACGCCATTGCGCAAGCTGGCCGACGATATGCTGGAAACCATGTACGATGCGCCGGGCATCGGGCTGGCCGCGATCCAGATCGGCGAGCCGCTGCGCATGCTGGTGATCGACCTCGCCAAGGAAGACGAGGAGCCGGCGCCGTATGTCTTCATTAACCCCGAGATTCTCGAGCGCGCCGACGAGCGTTCGGTCTACGAGGAAGGCTGCCTTTCGATTCCGGATTATTACGCCGAGGTCGAGCGTCCGGCGTCGGTTCGGGTGAAATATCTCGACCGTGACGGCAAGAGCCAGGAAATGGAGGCGGAAGGCCTGATGGCGACCTGCCTGCAGCATGAGATCGACCATCTCGACGGCGTCCTGTTCATCGACCACATCTCCAAGCTCAAGCGCGATATCGTGGTGCGCAAGTTCAAGAAGCTCGCCAGGGAAAAGACACCAGGCAAGCTGGTCGGATAGCGGCCGTGTCGCTGCGCGTCGTCTTCATGGGAACGCCGGAATTTTCCGTGCCGACCTTGCGCACGCTGGCCGAGGCCGGGCATCGGATTGCCGCCGTCTATACGCAGCCGCCGCGCGCCGCAGGGCGGCGCGGGCTGGAACTGACGCCTTCGCCGGTGCAGCGGGAGGCGGAAAGGTTGGGTGTCGAGGTGCGAACGCCGGTATCGCTGAAAGATGCGGCCGGGCAGGAAGCCTTTCGCGCCTTGCAGGCCGATGTCGCAGTGGTCGTCGCCTATGGGCTGCTGTTGCCGAAGCCCATTCTTGATGCGCCTCGCCTTGGCTGTCTCAACGGGCATGCTTCGCTGTTGCCGCGCTGGCGCGGTGCCGCTCCTATCCAGCGCGCCGTCATGGCCGGAGACACCGAAACCGGCATGATGGTGATGAAGATGGAGGAGGGGCTGGATACCGGCCCGGTGGCTTTGACCGGGGCGGTCGTCATCGATGCCGGCATGACCGCCGGCGATTTGCACGACACCCTGATGGGCGTAGGCGCAGGGCTCATGGTCGAGGCGCTGGCGCGGCTCGAGAAAGGCGAACTGACCTTCGCGCCGCAATCGGCGGAAGGGGTGACCTACGCCAAAAAGATAGATAAAGCGGAGACCCGCGTCGTTTGGACGCTTCCAGCGGACGAGGTTCACAACCATATTCGCGCCCTGTCGCCGTTTCCGGGCGCCTGGTGCGAGGTGGAAATCGGCGGCCGCATGGAGCGGCTGAAACTGCTGCGCTCGGCTATGGCCGAGGGAGCGGGCGAGCCGGGAGGCATTTTGGACGACCGGCTGACGGTCGCCTGCGGAGCGGGCGCGGTCAGGCTGGTCGAAGTGCAACGGGCGGGCGGAAAGCCCGTCGCCGCGTCGGAATTCCTGCGCGGCACACGAATACAAAAAGGAATGAGATTGTCATGAGCATGATGTCGATACGGCCAGCCACGCCGCGCGACCGCGATGCGATCCGGCTCGTCGAGAAAAACGCTTTCGGCCAGCAGGCCGAGGCTGGGCTGGTCGATGCCCTTGTCGCTGCCGACGACGCGGTTGTCGAACTGGTGGCGGAAGAAGACGGGCAGATCGTCGGCCACATCCTGTTTTCGCGGTTGTTCGTACAGGAAGGTGGTCGGGAGTTTCCAGCGGTCGCACTGGCGCCGCTGGCGGTGGATCCGTCTTTCCACGGCACCGGCATCGGCGGTGCGCTGATCCGTGAGGGCCATATCCGGCTGAAAGCCGCCGGCGAGACGCTTTCCATCGTGCTGGGCGACCCGGCCTATTACGGGCGTTTCGGCTATGCCCATGCGCGTGCGGCAGGCTTCGAAAGCGCTTGGCAGGACGATGCCTTGCAGGCGCTGGCCTGGAGCGAGGCGCCGCAAACCGGCCGGCTTGCCTATGCCGCCGCCTTCGACGCGCTGGCCGCCTGAAGCCGTTGCCGCGGAATGCCGCGTTTTCGTCTCGATATCGAATATGACGGCAGCGCCTATGCCGGTTGGCAGCGGCAGGCCGACCAGCCCACAGTGCAGCAGGCGATAGAGCAGGCCATCGCGAAATTCTGCGGCGATATCATCTCGCTGCGCGGCGCCGGCCGTACCGACGCCGGCGTCCACGCCACCGGCCAGGTAGCGCATGCCGACCTCAGCAAAGCCTGGACAGGCGACAAGGTGCGCGATGCCGTCAACGCGCATTTGCAGATGGCGGGCGAGCGCGTTTCGATTTTGCGGGCCACACCGGTTTCGGACGCGTTCGACGCACGCTTTTCCGCGGTCGGCCGCCATTATCTCTACCGCATCGTCAACCGGCGCGCGCCCGCCGCCCTCGACATGGGCAAGGTCTGGTGGGTGCCGAAACGGCTTGATGCGGATGCCATGCACGAAGCCGCCAAGGTGCTGCTTGGCCGGCACGATTTCACCACCTTCCGCTCCACCCAGTGCCAGGCGAACAGCCCGGTGCGGACGCTGAAACGGCTGGACGTGGAGCGCTTCGGAGACGTCATTGAAATACGCGCCTCTGCCCGTTCCTTCCTGCACAATCAGGTACGTTCGATCACCGGTTCGCTGAAGCGGGTGGGCGACGGCGCATGGACGGCAGGTGACCTGAAGGCGGCGCTCGACGCACGCGACCGCGCCGCCTGCGGCCAGGTTGCCCCGCCCGACGGGCTTTTCCTGACGAAAGTCGATTATCCCGAAGCCGGATAGCCGGTCAGGATCATACGGGAATGGCGATGCCGAGCAGCGCCTGCAGGCCGAACAGCACCAGCAGCGAGCCCACGAACATGCCGGCGAACACAGCCGTGCCGGTGGCCGCGCCCTTGCCGATGACGGCGGTGGTCATGCGCCAGGTCAGCACCATCGACAGCAGGAAGCAAAATAGCGACACGAAACCGGCGGTCGTGTCGGTGGCGGGCAAGAACAGCCTGACGAGCGCCGAGGGCAGCATCAGCCACGCGATGATGGCCGATGCCCAGTTGCTGGCCACCACATAGGCGACGAAGCGCCCGCCGATGCCGGCATGAGGGGCGACGAGGGCGAACGCGACCAGCGGCAGCACCCAGGCGCCGAGATCGACCGTCGCAAGTTTGACCAGCATGCCCAGGCGGCCGGCGAAGGCATCCGGGTCGCCGACCTCATTGGCGATGCCGACCCAGCCGACCATCAGAGCGGGAACGGCAACGACCATGGCGTAGAAGGAATTCCAGAATCCGTCGGCGGAAAGGTCGAGCAGGCGAATGCCGTCCGCCTTGCCCAGCATCAGCCGCCAGGCGCCGGTCAGCGAAGCTTGCGTTTCATCCGCCGTGACCAGCATGAGCGTTCCTCAGCCCTTTTCGAACCAGTCTTCCAGGAAACGCTGGTAGATTTGTGTCAGTGTCTCAAGGTCGGCAAGGGCGACCCGCTCATCGACCATGTGCATGGTCTTGCCGACCAGCCCGAACTCCACGACCGGACAATGGTCTTTGATGAAGCGTGCGTCGGAAGTGCCGCCGGAGGTGGAAAGGACGGGTTTTTTCCCGACGACGGCGTTGATGGAGCCGCTCAACGTTTGAACAAGCCTGTCGTCGCGGGTCAGGAAGACATGGCTTGGCCGGTCGCGCCACGCCAGTTCATAGTCAACCGCGTCCTTGCGCCCGGCCCGGTATTTCCTGCGCCGGGAGGCCTGGTCGAGCCGGTTGTGGATTTCCGCCTGGATGGTTTCCGCGTTCCATGTATCGTTGAAGCGGATATTGAAGGTGGCTGTCGCCCTGGCCGGGATGACGTTTGTGGCCGGGTTGCCGACATCGATGGAGGTCACCTCAAGATTGGTCGGCTGGAAGTCCTTCGTGCCCTTGTCGAAGATCGGATGAAGCAGCGCGTCGACCAGGCTCATCAGGCCGCGCACCGGATTGTCTGCCAGTTGCGGATAGGCGGCATGACCCTGGCGGCCGTTGACGGTTACGCTGCCCGACAGCGAGCCGCGCCGTCCGATCTTGATCGCATCGCCCAGCGTGTCGGGATTGGTAGGCTCACCGACGATCGCGGCGTCCCATGTCTCGCCCCTGGCCGCCGCCCAGTCGAGCAGCTTGGTGGTGCCGTTGATGGCCGGCCCTTCCTCGTCGCCGGTGATGAGCAGTGAGATCGAGCCTTTCGGCCCACCGCTCTTTTCGATGTAACGGGCGACGGCGGCGATGAAGCATGCGATGCCTCCCTTCATGTCGACCGCGCCTCGGCCGTACATTTCGCCATTGGCGATTTCGGCGGAAAAAGGCGGATGCGTCCACGCCGCCTCGTCACCGACCGGCACGACGTCGGTGTGGCCGGCGAACATCAGGTGCGGTCCGTTGCCGGAACGGCGCGCATAGAGGTTTTCGATGGAAGGCGTGCCGTCCTCGGAAAAGATCGGGCGCTCGACGGCGAAACCGAGTGGCTCCAGCATTTTCTGCAGCGCCGACAGCGCTCCGCCCTCGGCCGGCGTGACGGAGGGGCAGCGGATGAGGGCCGCGAGGTTTTTGGCGGGATCGGAGGGTATGGTCATGGCGCCAGCGATAATCGAAAGCGGCAGGCCTGTCACGAACAGACCAATGCGCCAGGCAGAATGGAGCCACTTTCCTAAGACATGCTTTATTGCGGTGAATTGGTGCGCTTGCCATAGCGGTTGGGGCCGGGGTCGCCGGGAAACAGGCACAGCACGAATAGCGCCACGAACGAGACGACCGGCACGAACAGCATACCGGCCGCCAGTCCGTTCTTGCCGAAATCGTGCAGCCGTTTCACCGCCAGCGCGATATTCGACCATAGCGAGACGAGGAAGGCGATCAGGAAAAGCACCGACCAGACCTCGCTCTCCGTCGTCCCTTCCGCAACCAGCGTGAAACGATAGAGCGGAAAGGCCTGCACGATGGCCACCAGCAGCCCGGCGAGAAAATAGGCCATGCGGCTGACGCGACCCGACGTTCTGAAGAACAGCCAGATGATTTGCGATCTGTCAGGCAATTGGCTTCGGTCCATGTTGGCCGGCCATCAGAAGCTTTCGATGGCCGCGTTCGCGCTAAAACATGTCTTCTGAACGTGGGTATCGGTTTCGGGATAAAGACATGCGTAAATCTGGCAGGTGCGCCTGTTTCGGCGCAAGATCAATCCCGCAGCAGTTCGTTGATCGAGGTTTTCGAGCGCGTCCTGGCATCCACCCGTTTGACGATGACGGCGCAGTAGAGGCTCGGGCCAGGTTCGCCGTTGGGCAGCGTCTTGCCCGGGATCGAGCCGGCCACGACCACCGAGTTGGCCGGCACCTCGCCATAGAAGACCTCGCCCGTGGCGCGGTCGACGATTTTCGTCGACTGGCCGATGAATACCCCCATGCCGAGCACCGAGCCCTCGCGTACGATGCAGCCCTCGACCACCTCCGAGCGCGCGCCGATAAAGCAATTGTCCTCGATGATCGTCGGGCCGGCCTGCATCGGCTCCAGCACGCCGCCGATGCCGACGCCGCCGGAAAGATGCACGTTCTTGCCGATCTGCGCGCAGGAGCCGACGGAGGCCCAGGTATCGACCATGGTGCCCGAATCGACATAGGCGCCGACATTGACGAAGGAGGGCATCAGGACGACGCTCGGCGCCACATAGGCCGAGCGCCGCACGATGGAGGAGGGTACGGCCCGGAACCCAGCCTTTTCGAAGTCAACCGCGCCCCAGCCGTCGAATTTCGATGGCACCTTGTCCCACCAGACAGCCTGGCCAGGGCCACCGCCGATGATATCCATCGGCGCAAGCCGGAAAGACAACAGTACGGCCTTCTTCAGCCACTGGTTGACGTGCCATTTGCCATCGGCCTGCCGCTCGGCGACGCGGGCCGCGCCCTTGTCGAGAATGTCGAGCGCCGTCTCGACGGCGTCGCGAACCTCGCCGCGCGTCGCGGTCGAAATACCGTCCCGCTCCTCGAACGCCTTGTCGATGGTCCTTTCAAGGCTGGTAAGATCGGGCTTCGGCATGCAAGGGCTCCGTTTCCAAGCTGTTAAGGGCTCACCCTTAACCTGTTGTCAAAATCGCCGGGACCCTATGTTAAGGTCCAGGATGGGTCAATCAGGCCGGTGTCGCGGGGCGCGCCGGGCGGGCAGCATTTGGGGATAACAAGCATGAATCCGGAGGAAAAGGCGGGGTGGACGCCGCTGCCGCATTCGGACGAGGATCTCGAGCGGGTCAAAAGTGTGCCCGATACGCCGCAGACGCGCGCGCCGACTTATCGCCTGGCCTGGAACGACGAGGATTTCATGACGCGGCGCGAACTGCGCGCGGTGCGTCTGCAACTGGAACTGCTGAAGCCGGAAATGATCCTGGCCGAACGCGGCATCCGCTCGACGGTGATCCTGTTCGGCGGCGCGCGCATTCCCGAACCCGGCGGCGATGCCTGGGCGGCCAAGAACGAGACGCAGAAGAAGAACCTCGAGGCCAACAGCAAATATTACGAGGAAGCGCGCCAGTTCGCCCGCCTGTGCTCGCAGCATTCGGCCTCATCCTATTATCGCGAATTCGTGGTGGTAACGGGAGGCGGCCCGGGCGTGATGGAGGCCGGAAATAGGGGTGCCGACGATGTCGGCGCGCCGTCGATCGGCCTCAACATCGTTTTACCGCACGAGCAGGCGCCCAATCTCTACGTGACGCCGGAACTGTGTTTCAATTTCCACTATTTCGCCATTCGCAAGATGCACTTCGTCATGCGCGCCAAGGCGGTCGCGGTGTTTCCCGGCGGCTTCGGCACGATGGATGAATTTTTCGAGACGCTGACGCTGATCCAGACCGGCCGCATGGAACGCGTGCCGGTGATCCTGTTCGGCAAGGCGTTCTGGAGCCGCGCGCTCGACCTCGATTTCCTTGCCGAGCAGGGCACGATCACGCCCGGTGACCAGGACATCATCGACTATGTCGATACCGCCGACGAGGCGTGGAAGATCATCCGCCGGTTCTACAAGCTGTGAGCCGTGAGAAGCAGCTTTCGGGCTACTTGCTCGCCGCTACCACGATCGTATTCAGGAAGCCGGACAGGTCGTCGGTAACGAAATCGACATCGTCGTCATAGGCGGGGTCGCGCTCCCATATTTCGGAGAAGGTCGGCTCGAAATTGCGCGGCACCACCAGAACGGTGGTCATGCCGAGCGATTTCGGCACCGATAGGTTGCGCGCCAGATCCTCGAACATCACCGCGTTCTGGCTGGTGACGGCATGGAGCTGGGCAAACTTCTCATACGTCTGGCGCGCCGGCTTCGGCGTCAGGTCGGCGGCGACGATATCGAAGATGGCGTCGAAATGCTCGAGGATGCCGAGTTGGCCCGCCGCGCGCTCGGCATGGCCACGGTCGCCATTGGTGAAGATGAACTTGCGGCCCGGAAGCTGGCGGATGGCAGTGCCGAGCACCGGGTCCGGCACCAGCCATGAATAATCGATGTCATGCACCTTTTGCAGAAAGTCGTCCGGATCGATGCCGTGAAGTTCCATCAATCCGCTTAGCGTCGTGCCGTATTTCAGGTAGAGTTCCTTCTGCAGCTTGCGCGCTTCCTCGCGCGGCAGCGTCAGCAACTCCGAGACATAGGCCGTCATCCGCACGTCGATCTGCGAAAACAGGTTCGAATGGTGCGGATAGAGCGTGTTGTCGAGATCGAACACCCAATCGGTGACATGGGCGAAACGGGCGGGATCGGGAAGCTCGGTCATGCGCTCCTTATGACATGAAACCGCCCGAAGGACAGCGGGCTCATCCACAACTTTTGCGTACCCCGAAGCGTGAAAGCTCACGGTAGCTCAAATTTTATCCAACCGGGAAAGGTGGCCTTCAGGGCTTTTTGAAAGACAGGCCGTCGATCCGGAGCCTTCGATGAGTCGCATATTCCTCAGATCGGCGATCGTAACCCTGACGTCGGTCGCCTTCTCGCTTTTGATTGCGCTGACGGTAGCCCCCGCGCTCGGCTTTCCGATAAGCCGCGACAGGTGGCTGATCTGCGCGGCCTTCCCGATGGCGCTCGCATGGCCGGTCAGCGCCTATGCCATCTGGCGTACCGAGCGGCTGGAGCGGGCCCACCGCCATCTCGCGCGCATCCACGCCCGCCTTGTCGCAGCGCACAACCGGCTTGCGGTAAAGGCCAGCCATGATGACATGACCGGCATGTTCAATCGCGAAAATTTCCTCGCCGCGCTGGACCAGGCGCATCGCCGGTCGGAGCGCGGCGTGCTTTTGATCATCGACGCGGATCATTTCAAGGCGATAAATGACAATTTCGGCCATCTGGCAGGCGACAAGGCATTGACGCTGATCGCGGCGGCAATCCGCCGCGGCCTGCGCGACGGCGATATTGCCGGCCGCATCGGCGGCGAGGAGTTCGGTGCGTTCCTGGTAGACGCCGCGGAAAAGGAGGGCCAGCGCGTCGCCGATCGGATCCGCAGCGAGGTCGAGCAGATCCTTTTCCGTCCTGTCGGCGAGCGGCTGGTGCTGCTGACGGTCAGCATCGGCGGCATCGCCTGTGCTCCGGGCACCGAAGTCTCGGAACTGATGCGCGCCGCCGACCGGCAGCTCTACGAAGCCAAGCACCGCGGGCGTAACCTGACGATCGTCGGCACCGGCATGTCCGTGGCAGCCTGACGGCGCACCGACGATTTTGAGAATCAAGTGTGGCAGAACGCTGGAGCGGGTAGCGGGAATCGAACCCGCGCGTTCAGCTTGGGAAGCTGACAAGCTACCATTACATCATACCCGCGCTGAAAGCCTGTTATCATGAAGCCGGGTCGTCCGGCAATCGCAAAGCAACCGGGTTACCGGGCCGGGTTGAAGCGCTTGCGCCGAGTGCGTATGTGATTGTAGCCGAACAATTCTGGAGAGCCCCTTGTCCGCATTGAACCGCTTTCTGGGCGATAGTCCCGTCAAAGTGCTTCTGAAGCTCATCGTGGTGTCGTTCCTCGTCGGCCTGGTCATGAACGCCTTCGGCTGGTCGCCGCTCGACGTCGTCTACGGCATCAGGGAATTCTTCCTGGACATCTGGAATCTGGGCTTCCGCGCTTTCGACCAGTTTTTCGGCTATCTGTTGCTGGGGGCTGCGGTGGTGGTGCCGGCTTTCATCCTTTTGCGCATCGCCAGCTATCGGAAGTAAAAGCGGCCCGAGCGGGCGACGCGGCTGCGCCAGCGTGAAAATTCCGCTGTCCATGCGGGCTGGGCGGTTGCGCTTGGCGCCGAAACCGGGGCACATCGCCGTCCGGATCGCAACTGCTTGAGGAAATCGACCCCTGGACCAGGTTTCGGCGATGGCTGCCCGGCCTTTCGTGGTCACCAACCGCTCGGTATTGGCCATTGCCGTGCCGATGACGCTTGCCTATCTGACGACGCCGCTTCTCGGCCTGGTCGATACGGCGGTGATCGGCCAGT
Source organism: Mesorhizobium sp. (assembly GCA_049647745.1). Classification (GTDB taxonomy): domain Bacteria; phylum Pseudomonadota; class Alphaproteobacteria; order Rhizobiales; family Rhizobiaceae; genus Mesorhizobium. The sequence continues at coordinate 6,867 of JBARYG010000204.1, read as the reverse complement.
TCGGCGACGCCGCCCAGCTTGGCGGGCTCGCGGCAGGCGCGCTCGTCTTCGATGTCGTCTTCACCAGCTTCAGTTTCCTGCGCTCCGGTACCACGGGGCTGGTAGCGCAGGCGTTCGGGCGCGGCGATGTGCTGGAAGAACAGGCGGTATTCTGGCGTGCCGTGCTCATCGCGGTTGTCGTGGGCGTAGCGCTGGCGGCACTCGCGCCGCTGGTCTCGCTCGGTGGCCAGTGGTTCATGGATGCCGCTCCCCGTGTCAACGAGGCGATGGACACCTATGTCCGCATCCGGCTGCTCGGCGCGCCGTTCTCACTGATCAACTACGCCATTCTGGGCTATGTGCTGGGGCGCGGCGAAGGCGGGCTCGGCCTTTTCCTGCAACTGGTGCTCAACGGCGTCAACATCGTGCTGTCCATCCTGCTTGGCCTGAAGCTCGGCTGGGGCATCGCCGGTGTCGCCTGGGGAACCGTTAGCGGCGAGTTCGTGGCGATGGTGGTCGGGCTGTCAATCGTCTACCGCCGCTTCTGGTCTGCGCCGCGACTGGCCAGATCCCGAGTATTCGATCTGCGGGCGTTCCGTCGCATGATGGCGCTCAACCGCGATATCATGATCCGCTCGTTCTCTTTACTTGCCGCGTTTGCTCTGTTTACGCGCCAGGGCGCGCAGTTCGGTACGGTGACGCTGGCCGCCAATGCCGTACTGTTGAATTTCTTCATGGTCGCCAGCTTTTTCCTCGACGGCTTTGCCACAGCCGCCGAACAACTCGCCGGGCGGGCCGTCGGCGCGCGTGCCGAAACCGCGTTCAGGCGGGCCGTTCGCCTGACGGTGCTGTGGGGTTTCGGGCTGGCGGGCGTTGCGACGCTGGTCCTGCTGCTGACCGGCGACAGTCTGATCGGCATCATCACGACATCGCCCGACGTACGCGCCGTTGCCTCGACCTATCTGCCCTGGGCCGCTTTCAGCGCGCTCAGCGGCGTGCTCGCCTTCGAGATGGACGGCGTTTTCATCGGGGCCACATGGTCTCGCGACATGCGCAACATGATGCTGCTGTCCTTCCTCACCTTCCTGGCCGCGCTGCTGGCGCTGACGCCGTTCGGCAATGAAGGGCTGTGGGCGGCGCTGCACATATTTTTGCTCACGCGCGGCTTCAGCCTGCTGGCCATATTGCGCCTGCGAATGCGCACCGCCTTTTCTTCCTAAAGCGGCTTGGCCGCCCAGCGATAAAGATCGCTGTCACGAAGGTCGCGGATGGAGGGGAGCCCTTCCTTGCCGACGAAATCGATCATGCCCGAAACGATGCGCGCCGGCAGCGCCGGTCCGGCATAGATCATGCCCGTGTAAAGCTGGACGAGATCGGCGCCGGCTCTGATCTTTTCAAGCGCCGTCTCGGTGGAATTCACTCCGCCGACGCCGATGATCGCGAAATCGGGTCCGAGCAGCTTACGCATCTTGGCCAGGACGATGGTCGAGCGTTCGAACAGCGGCCGGCCTGAAAGTCCGCCATTCTGCCGGGCGAGGTCTGCGGAGCGAAGGTCTTGCCGGGAAAGCGTGGTGTTGGAAACGATGACGCCGTCCAGCCGTTTTTCCATCAGTTCGGCCGCGATGTCTTCGATTTCGGCTTCAGCCAGATCCGGGGCGATTTTGAGGAAGATCGGCGGCTTGCCGGTGGTCTCGGCCCGGGCCGAAACGACACGGGAAAGCAGTTCGGCAAGCTGCTCGCGCGCCTGCATGGTGCGCAGGCCGGGCGTGTTGGGCGAGGAAATGTTGACTGTCAGGTAGGAGGCATGGCTCGCGAAGCGGCGCACACCCAGTTCGTAGTCACCGACGCGGTCGGCGCTGTCCTTGTTGGCGCCGATATTGACGCCGACGATGCCGGGCCGGCTCTGGCGCGCGATCAGGCGGCGCTCCGCCGCATCGTGCCCCTCATTGTTGAAACCGAGCCTGTTGATGACCGCCTCGTCTTCGGTCAGGCGAAAGATGCGCGGCTTCGGATTGCCCGGCTGCGGCAGCGGCGTGACCGTGCCGACCTCGGCGAAGCCGAAACCCAGCCCAAGCAGGGCGTCCGGCACTTCCGCGTTCTTGTCGTAGCCGGCGGCCATGCCGAGCGGGTTGGGAAAGTCGAGCCCGCCGATGTGGACATGCAGGCGCTTGTCGGTTTTCGCGGCGGCACTCACCGGCAGGCCGCATTTTAGCGCCGCGATCGACAGGCCGTGCGCGGTTTCCGGGTCGAACGAAAACAGCAGTTTCTGGCCGAGCCGGTCGAACATGCTCATTCGCCGTCCATTTCGGGAAAATCGTGCAACCCGTCGGCACCGAGAGGCAGCGCTTGCACCGATGTCACTGCGTCGAGATTCAGCGGCCCGTAGAGATGCGGGAACAGGGCACCGCCCCGCGAAACCTCGTATTTCAGGGCGTCACCCAGCCGTTCGCCGTCGACCGCGATCAGCAGCAGATCGGCCTGGCCGGAAAAATGCTTTTTCGCCGTTTCCTTTGCCTGCGCGGTAGTGGAAAAGTGGATGAATCCGTCGGCGATATCGACCGGCGCGCCGGTAAAGCGGCCGGCCTTTTCGGCCTCGCGCCACAGCGCTTGCGGGCAAATCTTGTAAATGGTTCGCGCCATGGCTGGGCTATAATCCCAATGCGGCGCCGGCGAAAGGGCAGGGCGTCGTTCTTCCCCATTTCCGGCGCAAACATGCGATACTGTGGTGCCGAATTGGCCGATGGAGGAAAAGATGCGTCTTCAACATCTCGTTGTTCCTGCCGTGCTCGCTTGCCTGACCGCCGCTTCCGCGCAGGCCGAGGATGCCGGCCGCTACCAGCTGGAGAAATCGGCCGACGGTTATATCCGCATGGATACGCAGACCGGCGCAATGTCGAAATGCCAGGAGCAGAACGGGCAGCTTGTCTGCCGGATGGCGGCGGATGAACGGACCGCGTTTCAGGATCAGGTCGACGATCTCCAGAAATCGGTGAAGGCGCTCGACGCGCGCGTCGCCAGGCTTGAGAATTCGCTGTCCGCGCGCGTCGAATCCAAACTCCCCAGCGAGGAGGAGTTCAACAGGACGATAGACTATATGGAGCGTTTCGTCCGCGGCTTCATGGGCATTGTCAAGGACATGAACAAGGACGAGGCAGACGCGGCCAAGCCGGCGCCGCAGAAAACGTGACGCGGGCCATCCGACAATCCGTCAGGTTGCCCTTATCCATTTGGCCAGCCTGTGCGCCGCCTCTTCCAGTTGGTCAAGGCGGCGGTGGAAGCACAGCCTGAGAAACGCTTCGCCGCCCGCGCCGAACGCGGTTCCCGGCGCTAGGCTGACATTGGCATGGTCGACGATGTCGAACGCCGCGGCCCGCGAATCGATCATCCCGTCTACCGTGAAGAACAGATAGAATGCCCCCTGGGGAACGGTGAAGCGGGCGCGCCCGGTGTCGGTCAGCGCCGCGCAGATCAGGTTGCGCGCTTGCCGAGCCCGTTCCACCTGCCCGGCAATGAAGCCGTCGCCTTCGTCCAGGGCGGCCACCGCGCCGCGTTGCATGAACTGGGCGACGCCGGAATTGGAATACTGGATCAGGTTTTCGAAAACTGTCTGGAGCGAGGGATGGACCTTTATCCAGCCGACCCGCCAGCCGGTCATCGCCCAGTTCTTGGAAAAGCTGTTGACGAACAGGATGCGGTCGTCGTCGGCGACGATGTCGAGGAAGGAAGGTGCACGACCGCCATCATAATAAAACAGCGAATAGATTTCGTCGGCGATGATCCACATCCCCTTGCGCCGCGCCAGGTCGAGGATTGCCTGCAGCGTCTGCCTGTCGGCGGTCCAGCCCGTCGGGTTGGAGGGCGAGTTGACGAAGATCGCTTTCGTCCTCGGCGTGATCGCCGCTGCGATCTTGTCGACGTCGCACGACCAGCCGTTGCTGGAATGGTCGAGAACGACCGGCACGGCGGCAGCGCCCGCGATCTCTGCGGCGGCGGCGAAATTAGGCCATGCCGGCGACAGGTAGACAACCTCGTCGCCCTTGCCGGCAACGGCTGCCAGAGCCAACTGGATGGCATGCATACCCGACCCGGTGACGATGAATTCTTCTTCGTTGAAATGCCTGCCGAAATGCCGCTGGTAGTAGCGGGTAAGCGCCTGCCGAAGTTCCGGGATGCCCTGTTGCCACGTATAGAAGGTTTCGCCGCCGGCAAGCGCCTTTGTTGCCGCATCGGTGATGAAAGCCGGCGTCGGCAGGTCGCCTTCGCCCGCCCATAGCGGGATTATCCCTTCCCGGCCGCGCCCATGGTTGGCTACCGCGACAATGCCGCTTTCGGGTGCCGCTCTTGCCTCGGTACGTAAAGTTTCGATCAGATTCATGAATTCCAATCCGTTTTGCAGCGAGTGCTAGCGCGTTTCGACGATGTCGCAAACAAAAAACCCCGGCTGACAACAGCCGGGGTTTTGGTCCAGAAACCGGCGGCTATCTCTTGGCGAGAAGGTCGCGGATCTCGGTGAGCAATGCCACATCGGCCGGCGGTGGAGCGGCGGGTGCTGCCGGCTTTTCGGCCTCGACGCGCTTGCGGAGATTGTTCACTCCCTTGACCATGAGAAAGATGATGAAGGCCAGGATCAGGAAGTTCAGCACCACGGTGATGAAGCTGCCGTAGGCGAAGACCGCCCCCTGTTTCTTGGCGTCGGCCAGGGCCGGGGCGGTGACGGCCGATGACAGCGCGAAGAAGTAGTTGTTGAAATCCAGGCCACCGAGAATGGCGCCGACGACCGGCATGATGATGTCGTTGACCAGCGAATCGACGATCCTGCCGAAGGCGGCGCCGATGATGACGCCGACCGCCAGGTCCATGACGTTACCCCTGGAAATAAATTCCTGAAATTCCTTCAGCATCAGCCTCTCCTTGTCGTGGCCGGTTGCACTGCCGCTTGATTCCCCTCGTGCGGGACACGCGCACAATAACAAAAACTTGAGGTTGCAACATCGGGAAAGTGAAAACGCGGACGAGGTCTTGCCGGGCGCTCGACACGACCGTGCCAGGAGGCGCCGCAGCAAATTCGTCTCGACTCAAACATCAAACGCCAAGCCCATTGACACGGCATAGTTTGAAAAGACGCTTGCGCGCGCGATCTTGACCCGATTGTCGGACGTGGACTAAAAACGGGGCAGGTAATACCCATCCCAAAAGCTGTTCGACCAGCGTGCGCCGAAGAGGGCGTGTTTCGCGTGCGGCCGATGTTTTGGCGATATTTCGAAGCTGAACGCCGGATGCCCATCCGGTGGTCCGATCAAGGAACGGTTCATGCAGCATCTTTCAGCGGTCCAGTCGGTCGAGACCGAGACGCCGCGCTTCCCGATTCCGGCCAACGTTCATGCCGAAACCGTGGTTTCGGTGCGCCACTATACCGACCGCCTGTTTTCGTTCCGCATCACGCGGCCGCAATCGCTGCGGTTCCGCTCAGGCGAATTCGTGATGATCGGTCTGCCCAACGCCGAAAAGCCGGTATTCCGGGCCTATTCGGTCGCCAGTCCGAACTGGGACGACGAGCTGGAGTTTTTCTCGATCAAGGTGCCGGACGGCCCCCTTACGTCGGAGCTGCAGAAGATCGTGCCCGGCGACACGGTCATCATGCGCCAGAAGCCGACCGGAACGCTGGTGCTTGATGCGCTGACGCCGGCGAAACGCCTGTTCATGATCTCGACCGGCACCGGCATTGCCCCCTTTGCCAGCGTCTTGCGCGATCCCGATACCTACGAGAAATTCGACCGGGTCATCCTCACCCATACCTGCCGCGATAGTGCCGAACTGGTCTATGGCCAGGAACTGGTGGCGGCGCTGGAAAACGATCCGCTGATCGGCGAACTGACCGGCGGGCGCGTGACGCTCTACAATTCGACGACACGCGAGGAATCGCCGCGCATGGGCCGCATCACCGCCCTCATCAGTTCCGGCAAGTTCTATGCCGACCTCGGCATCGAAAAACTCGATCCCGAAACCGACCGCGTCATGATCTGCGGCTCGATGCACATGCTGAAGGATGTGAAGGAAGTGGCCGAGAGTCTCGGTTTCCGCGAGGGTTCGCTCGCCAACCCCGGCAGCTTCGTGGTCGAGCGCGCTTTCGTCGGCTGACGCTTTCGCACCGGCCTTTGCTGGAAAGCACGCCTTCTTACTCTATTTCCGTGGCCACAGACGGGAGAACGTGGTGGCGGCCAGCGATGTCATCTGCCGGGCGATCGGTAGCCGGCATATCCTTTCCTTCGTCTACAAAGGCAGCGCCCGCTTCGCCGAGCCCTACGTTCTCGGCTTTGATGCCTCCGGCCGGCTGATCCTGTCTGCGGTGCAGATAAGGGGTGGCAGCGGCAGCGGCTTTCGTACGTTCCTGGTCGCCGAACTGTCGGTCGTGCTCGAGACGGACCGGAAATTCATCGGCCGCCATCCGGGCTACAATCCCCGCGACCGGCTATTTGCCCGGATTATCTGCCAGATATAGCCGGCTTTGGCTGAAAGGCTGGCGCTGCTCAGCCTCGCCATAGCGCTGCCATAGGTGATAGGGCGGCGTTTGATGTGGGGTGACGCCAATCAACGGGGCAAAAGCGGTATCGCCGTTGACGCCCGTGGACGTGTTCTTTACCTGAAAAAAACAAGTTTCGGGCAGGCCTGAACTGGCAAGCTTGGCTGTGCGGCTCGCCGTGCTCATGGTATCTGGCGCCAGCGTGTTTATCGGGAAGGCAAGAGGAGAAGAAATTGGCGGATGATCTAACGGGCAAGGTTGTATTGGTAACGGCGGCGGGGCAGGGGATCGGGCGGGCGAGCGCGCTGGCGTTTGCGGCGGCGGGGGCGAGGGTTCATGCCACCGACATCAACGAGGCGCTGCTGGCC
>JBARYG010000203.1:0-55742 GCA_049647745.1 Mesorhizobium sp. | reverse complement strand
AGACAAGGCGGCCGGACGAAGCTTCATCAATCTCAGTTGGTGATACCGAGTTTCTTGCAGCCTTCCGCGTAGCGGCCGGTGCAAAGCTCCTCGGCGGTCTGGATCTTCTTGTCGATGATCTCGGCCTTGAGGTTCTCAGCGGTGACGACGGCCGGCGTGAACAACTGCGAAGGCGTGTCGTACAGGGTCATCTCGGCTTTCGGCGTCTCGCCCTTCAGCAGCTGGATGGCGACATTGGCCGCAGCGGCGGCAACGATCTCGCTCGGCTTGGAGATGGTATTGTACTGGTCGCCCGCGATGATGAGTTGGAGAGCAGCGATCGTCGCGTCGTTGCCGGTCACCGGAGGAACCGGGTCGACGCCGGCCGCCTTGAAGGCCGCGATGGCGCCGCCGCCGGTGCCGTCATTGGCCGCAACGACGCCGAGGATTTGCTTGCCGAAGCGCGTGATCTGGCCGCTTGCCCATTGCTGCGCCTTCGGCGGCGCCCATTCCGGCGTGTCGTACTCGGCCAGTATCTTGTAGCCGCTATTGTCGAGGCCGGCATGGATGCCCTTCTTGATGAGGCCGGCGGCCGCATCGGTAGGCGAACCGTTGATCTCGAGCACGCCGCCGCCATCCGGCGACACGTTGGTGGCCTTCAGATGCTCGATCAGCGAATCCGCGATCGCCTTGCCGATGCCTTCATTATTGAAGGACACGTAGAAGTCGGCCGGCGTGGAGGGAACCGGACGGTCATAAGCGATCACCTTCACGCCCTGCGCCTGCGCTTGCTTGACCAGCGACGCGGCAGCAGTGGAATCGACGGGATCCAGCACGATCACCTTGGCGCCCTGCGAGATCACCGAGTTGAACTGCTGCTGCTGGCGCGACACGTCGGCGTCCGCGTTCTGGTAGATCACCTTGCAGGTCTCGCACAGCTTCTTCATCTCGGCGATGAAGCCGGGCGCATCGTGCTGCTCATAGCGCGTCGAGGCCTGGTCCGGCATCAGGAACGCGACGGTCGCGCCATCGGCGCTCTGGGCAAATGCCGAGCCACCGAACATCGTGGCCGACAGCAAGGCAAGTCCGGCCACCTTCCATGAGATTTTCGAGAATTTTGTCGTCATCGGATCTTCTCCCTTTTGATGTGTGTATATCATTGCTGGCACTGTGCGACCCGCAACTATTCGTGTGCGGCGTCGTCCGCCGGATCGGCTCACCGGGGGTTCGGCCTGGACCTGACGGCCAACCCTTTCGATCGTTTCGCCTCTTGTCGCCGCTCTCCTTCCCTAAGCTGCCCTTACGGCGCCGATATTATCGGCAAGAAACCGCCTGAACCGGGATGGCGGCATGCCCTTCTCCGCCAGGAACTGGCGATTGAAGTTCGAAAGATTGTTGAAGCCGACGCCGAAGCAGATTTCCGTGATCGACGCCTGTTCGTCGCTCATCAGTATCTGGCAGGCGAGATTGATGCGCAGCCGCTTGACATACTGGACGAGCGACATGCCCGTATGGCGCCGAAAGGCGCGGGAAAAGGCGCTCGTCGATTGCCCGGCGATTTCGGCAAGATCGGCCTCATCGAAGGGAGCGGTTAGGTTCTCGCGGATATAGGCGAGCGCCTGGTTGATGCCGGCAGACATGTAGCCGGAAGGGTCCGGGAGATAGCTGCTGCTGGCGAGCAGCCGGGAACCTTTGGCACGGCTGAGTTCACCGAGCAGCGTCATGAACAGCGCTATGCGACTGACGCCCTTGGCGTCCATGATCTCGCTCATCAGCGGCGACAGGCGCTGCCCAAACTCGGCCGGGAAAAGAACGCCGCGACGCGAGGATTCCAGCAAGGGACACAGCGCCGCCAACTCCGGCAAAACCTTCATCGCATTGTCGATGAAGCACTCGTTGAACTGAATGATGCGGCCGCGCAGCGGCACGCTGGTGCCTGCAGGCAGATCGCTGACCCAATTGTGGGGAAGATTGGGGCCTGTCAGGACCAGATTGCCGGGCTCGAACTCCCCGATGAAATCGCCGACGAAATAGCGCCCGGTAGTGGCGACGACGAGATGCAGTTCGTACTCGGGATGAAAATGCCAGCGGACCGTATGATAAGGGTAGCCGTGCGACCAGGCCGTGAAGGATTCGCCACGTCTGATCTGGACGACCTCAAGATCGGGCTCCATGCATCTCCTCCCGGATCACAGGCGACGTTTCAGCCGACCTCGATCCCACTCCCGGCGCCTGACATACCTCCGGCGCCAAGCCTCAAGGGATGCTAGACATTAGCCATGCCCTCTCGCAACCACGATTCGGAACGCAAACCGATACTTTTTTGACCAAGACGACTCCGCTTGATCGACGAAATTCGGTCAGCTGCCGCTCGATCCGGCCTTGAGCATGGCCGAAAAATTCGGGTCGAAGGTGCGGCTGATCGGTTCGGCCGCTGCTCCCAACGCGATCGCCCATGGATCGGCGATACCCAGTTGCAGGCGCGGCAAAGTGCGGCCCGGGCGGTCGGCGATCGACGGAATGAGCGGTTGCATTGCCTCGAACAGGCGGCGCGCAAGGGATTGCGGCGCACCGCTGGCCAGGATCACCGTTTGCGGATCGAAGATGGTTTCGACCAGATGTACGCTCCACCGCAGGTCCGGCGCGGCCGCGTCGATCCATGCCAATATTCGGGCATCGCCTGCCGAAGCGAGTTCATCCAGCCGTTCGTGCAAATTCGCGTCGGCGGGGTCCATGTTCATATGCTGGTAGAGCGAGGCTAGCGAGGCGCGGTGCTCCAGCGCCGTCCGGTTTCCGCCAGCGGGCGAAAGCAGTGCCATGCCGACTTCTCCGGCATTGCCGTGACCACCGCGATAGGATTCGCCATTGAGGACAAGGCCGGCGCCGATGCCGTAACCGACATAGAGGCAGACCGCATGGTCGACGCCATGAGCAGCCCCGACAAGACGCTCGGCAGTGGCGCACGCCGCCGCGTCGTTTTGCAACCCGACGCTCAAGCCAGTGCCGGCTGCGAGGGTGTCGAGCAACGGAAACTCCTGCCAAGCCGGCATCGCCCATTGGTTGTCACCAAAACCCTTCAGCCCGAATGGGCCGGGCATGGCGAGTCCCAGGCCGACGATGCGGGTGCCGGATTGCGGGGAAAGCGCCGCAAGTTCGGCCCGCACCTTGCCGATCAGGTCCAGAATGACGCTCACTCCCTGCGCCGGATCGTTGGGCGGCAGGTTCGCCTGTGCCCTGACCAGAACGTTTCCCACGAGGTCGACGATGAGCGCGCGCGTCACATGGCGGTCAATCTGCAGGCCGATGGCGAAGGCGCGCCCCGGAACCAGCCTGTAAGGCCGCGAGGGCTGGCCCCTGCCGTTGCGCACCGCCTCCAGCGCGACGACGAAACCGTCGCGCTCCAACTCCTCGATGATGTTGGACACCGCCTGCTTGGTAAGCTGCGTGGCGCGTGCAAGGTCGGCCCGCGACAGCGCGCCATTGAAGCGTAGCGCGTCGATCATGACACGGCGGTTATGCGCGCTGGTGCCTTCCTGGTTGCTGCCGCTCTTGGCGCGGATCGGGCGAATGTCGTTCATTCTCGCTTCCCTCTTGACTCAAGTAGAAGATTGAAGAACTAATAAGTCAAGAGAATTGACTTATTGCTTGAACGCAACGCGTACGGTTTTCGACGCTCATGTGGATTCGACGAAACCGGCATACCCACCTCGAAACGAGGCCAACATCAAAACGGGAGGAAGAAATGTTGAAATCGATCGGTAAAACCCTGTTGGGAGCGACCCTCATCGGCGCTGCCTTCACGCCGCACGCTTTCGCGGAAACCACGCTCAATGCGCTGTTCATGGCGCAGGCCGCCTATAGCGAGGCCGATGTGCGCTCCATGACGGACGCCTTCACCAAGGCCAACCCGGACATCAAGGTCAATCTCGAATTCGTCCCCTATGAGGGATTGCACGACAAGACGGTGCTGGCGCAAGGCTCCGGCGGCGGCTACGACGTCGTCCTGTTCGACGTGATCTGGCCGGCCGAATACGCCACCAACAAGGTGCTGGTCGACGTTTCGGACAAGATCACCGACGAGATGAAGAAGGGCGTGCTGCCGGGCGCATGGACCACGGTACAGTATGACGGCAAATATTACGGCATGCCGTGGATCCTCGATACCAAATACCTGTTCTACAACAAGGAAATCCTCGAAAAGGCCGGCATCAAGAACCCGCCCAAGACCTGGGACGAGTTGAGCGAGCAGGCAAAGATCATCAAGGACAAGGGCCTTCTGGCGACACCGATCGCCTGGAGCTGGTCGCAGGCCGAAGCCGCGATCTGCGACTACACCACGCTGGTCAGCGCCTATGGCGGTTCGTTCCTGAAAGACGGCAAGCCGGTCTTCCAGACCGACGGTGGACTCGATGCGCTGAAATACATGGTCGACAGCTACAAGTCCGGCCTGACCAACCCGAACTCCAAGGAATTCCTCGAAGAGGACGTGCGCAAGGTGTTCGAGAACGGCGACGCAGCCTTCGCGCTCAACTGGACCTACATGTACAACATGGCCAACGATCCGAAGGACAGCAAAGTGGCCGGCAAGGTCGGCGTCGTGCCGGCACCGGGCGTTGCGGGCAAGAGTGAAGTGTCGGCAGTCAACGGCTCCATGGGCCTTGGCGTCACCACCGCCAGCAAGCATCCGGACGAAGCATGGAAATACATCGTCTACATGACTTCGCAGGCGACACAGGACCAGTACGCCAAGCTCAGCCTGCCGATCTGGGCGTCGTCCTATGACGATCCGGCGGTGACCAAGGGCCAGGAAGAACTGATCGCGGCCGCCAAGCTCAGCCTGGCCGCCATGTACCCGCGCCCGACGACGCCGAAATACCAGGAACTGTCTGTTGCCCTGCAACAGGCGATCCAGGAAGCCCTGCTCGGTCAGGCGACGCCTGAAGACGCGCTGAAGACCGCCGCCGAGAACAGCGGCCTCTAGGATTTCTCACGCACTCCCGGACGGCGCCGTGTCGTCCGGGATGGTTTTCGCATCCGTTTTCTGAAGAGAGACGCCGCCGATGTCAGGCACATGGATGACGACCCGCGCCTGGCTTTTGATGCTGCCGCTGCTCGTCGTCATGGTGGCGGTCATCGGCTGGCCGCTCGTCGATACGGTCGGCCTGTCGTTCACCGACGCCAAACTGGTCGGCACCGCCGGCCATTTCGTCGGCCTCGACAATTACACCAAGATGCTTTCCGGTTCGAATTTCCAGCGCACGCTGATCACCACGACGTGGTTCGCCGTGGTGTCGGTCGCGGCAGAGATGGTCATCGGCGTGCTCGCCGCCTTGCTTCTCAACCAGCATTTTCACGGCCGAACGATTTTGCGCGCGCTTTTGATCCTGCCCTGGGCGTTGCCTACCGTGGTCAACGCCACGCTGTGGCGGCTGATCTACAACCCCGAATATGGCGCGCTCAACGCGGCGCTGACGCAACTCGGCCTCATCGACGCCTATCGCTCGTGGCTAGGCGAACCGGGGACGGCGCTTGCCGCCCTCATCGTCGCCGACTGCTGGAAGAATTTTCCGCTGGTGGCACTGATCGCGCTGGCAGCGCTGCAAGCCGTACCGCGCGATGTCACCGCCGCTTCGCTGGTCGACGGCGCCGGGCCGCTCAACCGCTTCCGCTTCGTCATCCTGCCCTATCTCGCCGGCCCGCTGATGGTGGCACTGGTGCTGCGCACCATCGAGGCATTCAAGGTATTCGATATCATTTGGGTGATGACGCGCGGCGGGCCGGCAAACTCGACCCGCACACTGTCCATCCTCGTCTATCAGGAAGCTTTTTCCTTCCAGCGGGCAGGCTCCGGCGCGTCGCTGGCGCTGATCGTCACGCTTCTGGTCACAGTGCTGGCCGTCGCCTATGCCGCGCTGGTCAGGAAGACAGCGGGGAGCGCCGCCTGATGGAACGCCAAAGCACCGCTTTTACGATTTTTATCTATGCCTGCGCGCTGCTGCTTGCCGCCGTCATCCTGGCGCCGGTGCTGTGGCTGTTCATCATGAGCATATCGCCGCCGGGGGATCTCGCCGCCAAGCCGCTGCGCTGGTGGCCGCAGCATGCCGATTTCTCGCGCTACGGTGTGCTTTTGTCGACGGCCGAGAACAGCGCCGGAGCCGCTTTCACCTCATCGTTGCGCAACAGCATCGAAATCGCCGGCATGGCAACACTTGCAGCCCTGGCACTCGCCATCCCCGCCGGCTGGGCCGTGTCGCGCACGCCCTCGGTCGGCTGGTCACTGTCGATGGTCATCGCCACCTACATGCTGCCGCCGGTGGCGCTCGCCGTGCCGCTCTATATGGGCCTTGCCTATCTCGGCCTGCTCAACAACGTGTTCGGGCTGGCGCTGGTCTATCTTACCATCCTCGCCCCTTTCACCACATGGCTGATGAAGTCGGGCTTCGATACCATCCCGCGCGAGATCGAGGCCGCCGCGATGATCGACGGTGCCGGCCTTTTCCAGACATGGCGCATCATCACCCTGCCTTTGGCCGGGCCGGTCATGGCGACGGCGGCGCTGTTTGCCTTCCTGCTTGCCTGGGACGAGTTCTTCTACGCGCTCCTGTTCACTTCGGACCAGCGCGCCAAGACGCTGACGGTCGCCATCGCCGACCTCGCCGGTGGGCGCGTCTCCGATTACGGCCTGATCGCCACAGCCGGCGTGCTTGCTGCGCTGCCACCGGTCGTAGTCGGGCTATTCATGCAGCGGGCACTGATTTCAGGTCTTACCAGCGGTGGCGTAAAAGGATGACGATGAGTTCCGGGAATAAGCGGCCGACCGGCCTTGTCGCGATAGATCGTGAAATGGCGCGCCAGCATGCCGATGCACTCGCCTCGTTTGAGCAGGCAGGCGCTGTGGCAGAAAGGATCGCCGCATCGCTGAAACGCACCGGCCGTCTGCTTCTGCTCGGAATGGGCGGCTCGCACGCTGTCGGGCGTGCGGTCGAGCCGCTTTACCGGGCGCACGGCATCGACGCCATCGCCGTGCCGCTTTCCGAGCAGCTTGGTCAGCCGCTGCCGCTCCAAGGCCGCACCATACTGGTAACCTCGCAATCCGGCGAGAGTGCCGAGGTGGTGCGCTGGTTCACCGAAGCGGGCAATCCACTGGACGCGTTCGGCCTGACGCTGGAAGCGGAATCCTTTCTCGGGCGAACAGTTCCCTGCCTGGTGGGCGCTGGTGGCAGCGAACTGGCTTTCGCCGCCACCCGCAGCCTCACCATCAGCTTCGCCCTGCATCTGGCCGTACTCTCGGCACTCGGCGACGACCCTTCGGCTGCGCTCGCCACGCTGCGGGCTCCAGAGAACTGCGAGATCGACGACGCTTTAGCCGCGCTTGCAAATGTCCAGACCGTCGTCACCTCCGGCCGCCGCCTGCAAGGCCTTGCCGAAGCGCTGGCGCTCGGCCTCACCGAACTGTCGCGGCGCCCGTGTTTTTCGCTGGAAGGTGGGCAGCTTCGGCATGGACCAATGGAAATGCTGGGGCCTGACATCGGTGTCGCTCTCTTTCGCGGTGACGACCCGACCGCGCCGCTCGTGACCGCGATGGCGGTTTCCGCGGTGGAGGCCGGCGCACCGGTTATCCTGTTCGATTCCTCGGGAGCGGGGCCTGTTGCGGGCGTGGTCATGCTTGCGTTCAAACCAGCTTCCGGCCTGGCGGCGATCTTTTCCATGCTGCCGGTGGCGCAGCGCCTGATGACCGCCTTTGCCGATGCCCGCGTCGACAACGCCGGCACACCTGTTCGCTCCACCAAGATCACGCGGAGCGAGTGAATGCGGCCGCTGGCGGTGATCGGCAACGTCAATGTCGACCTCATTTTGGGCCCCGCCGCGCCGTGGCCGAAAGCCGGCACGGAAATCATCGTCGACCACGATGAACTACGTGTCGGCGGACAGGCCGGCAACAGCGCGCTTGCCTGGCAGGCGCTCGGCGTCGATTTCCAGATCGCAGCCAATATAGGCAACGACCAGTTCGGCCGCTGGCTGCGCGAGGAATTCGGCGCTCGCGCCGAAAAATGGCCGGTCTGTCCGGAGGGCACGACGCTCTCGGTCGGCATCACCCACCCGGACGGCGAGCGCACCTTCTTCACTACGCGCGGTCACCTGCCCCGCTTCAGCCTCGAAGACGTGTTGTCCGTGCTCGAAGGGGCAAAACTGTCCGGCGGCCTCGCACTTTTGGGCGGTGCCTTCCTGACGGACGATTTGACGAAAGACTATAGCGCGCTCTTCGATTGGGCCGACAGCCACGGCATCGCGGTCGCGCTCGATACCGGCTGGCCGATGGATGGCTGGACCGAGGCGAACCGGGTGGCGGTAACCAACTGGCTTTCACGTTGCACGCTGGCTCTTTTCAACGAAATCGAGACGACGACGCTCGCCGGCCGCGACGACCCCGGCGAAGCAGCGCGGAAGCTGCAGGCCGGCATGAAGAAGGGCGCGACCGTGGTGGTCAAACGCGGGCCGCACGGCGCGCTTGCCATCGGGCCGGATGGGGCTCTCGCTTCAGCGGTGGCGCCTTACGTGGCGGTCGTCGACACCATCGGCGCCGGCGACGTGTTTAACGCAGCCTTTCTTGCCGCACTCGCCCGTGAGGAGCCCCTCGCCGCTTGCCTCGCGGCTGGAACACAGGTCGCATCGCGCGCGATCTCCACGCGACCGCGCTTCTATGGCGGCCCGCCGCCTCTCGAGGAAACCCCGGCATGAGCAAGCTTGAAATCCGCGATGTCCGCAAGAGCTACGGCAAGGTCGAGACGCTGAAGGGCATCGACATCGCCTTGGAGGACGGCGAATTCCTGGTACTGCTCGGGCCGTCCGGCTGCGGGAAATCCACCCTTCTCAATATCATCGCAGGGCTTGCCGAGGCGACCAGCGGCGACGTGCGGATCGGCGAGCGTTCCATCCTTGGCGTGCATCCGAAGGATCGCGACATCGCCATAGTATTCCAGTCCTACGCGCTCTATCCGAACCTCAGCGTGCGCCGAAACATCGGCTTCGGCCTGGAAATGCGCAGGGTTCCGGCTCAGGAACGCGACAAAGCGGTTGCCGAGGCGGCAAAGCTGCTGCAGATCGAAAACCTGCTCGACCGCAAGCCGGCCCAGCTTTCGGGCGGCCAGCGCCAGCGGGTCGCCATCGGGCGCGCGTTGGTGCGCAAGCCGCAGGTTTTCCTGTTCGACGAGCCGCTCTCCAATCTCGACGCCAAGCTGCGGCTGGAAATGCGCTCCGAAATCAAGCGCCTGCACCAGATGCTGAAAACGACGGTCGTCTATGTGACGCACGACCAGATCGAGGCGATGACGCTGGCGACCCGCATCGCCGTCATGCATGAGGGCCGCATCGAACAACTCGGCACGCCGGAGGAAATCTATAATCATCCGGCAACGCTCTATGTGGCCGGCTTCGTCGGCGCGCCGCCGATGAACATGCTGCAGGCAAGCCTCAAAGGCGGCAAACTGGCAATCGTCGGCGCGGAACAAAGCTTGCCCCTGCCTTCCCGCTTCGGCGACGCCATGCTCGACAAGCCCCAACTCCTGGTTGGCGTACGCCCTGAGTCATTGCATCTTGCAGGGGCTGACGCGACGCAATTTTCATTTGCCGCCGAAATCGAAGGTGCTGAACTGACCGGGCCGGAACTGATCGTCACCGCCCGGCTCGGCACGCAGCGGATAACGGCGAGCCTGCCGCCGCGCTCCCGCATGGAAGTCGGGCAAACACAGCGGTTTGCCTTCGATGAAGAGGCGCTCCACCTTTTCGACCCGGCCACCGGCAAGGCTTATTGAGGGCCGTATATTCGCCGGCAATTGCGGATCACGAAAAAGGGAGGCGGTGCAAACCGCCTCCCTTTCCTGTTTAACAAGCCGAGACGGAATTACTTCTGCCAGCTTTTCACCAGCTCGTCGTAATTGACGGTGATCGGCTTTTCCTTCTCGTTCTCGATCTTGAGTTGCGGAGCGAGATTGCCGTTCTTGACCGCGTCGGCGTTCCAGTATTCCAGATCATGCTCTTCCGCGAGCTTCGGGCCGATATCGCCCTGAACGCCCGACTTTTCGATGCGACCCATGACCTTTTCCTGCTCGGCACAGAGCGAGTCCATGGCTTCCTGAGCGGTCTTGGCACCGGAAGAGGCATCGCCGATCGCCTGCCACCACAACTGCGCGAGCTTCGGATAATCCGGCACGTTGGTGCCGGTCGGCGACCACTGCACGCGGGCCGGCGAGCGGTAGAACTCGATCAGGCCGCCGAGTTGCGGTGCACGTTCGGTGAAGCTCTTGTCATGGATGGTGGTGTCACGGATGAAGGTGAGGCCGACATGGCTCTTCTTCACGTCCACGGTCTTGGAGGTCACGAACTGGGCATAGAGCCATGCAGCCTTCGCCCGGTCGTCGGGCGTCGACTTCATCAACGTCCACGAGCCCACGTCCTGATAGCCGAGTTTCATGCCGTCCTTCCAGTAGACGCCATGCGGCGACGGAGCCATGCGCCATTTCGGCTTGCCGTCGTCGTTCATCACCGGCAGGCCGGGCTTGACCATGTCGGCGGTGAAGGCGGTGTACCAGAATATCTGCTGGGCGATGTTGCCTTGCGCCGGAACCGGACCCGATTCGGAGAAGGTCATGCCCTGCGCTTCCTGCGGCGCGTAGGCCTTCAGCCAGTCCAGATACTTCTGGATCGAGTAGACGGCAGCCGGGCCGTTGGTGTCGCCGCCGCGGGCCACGCAGGAGCCGACCGGGCGCGAGTTCTCATCGACCTTGATGCCCCATTCGTCGACGGGAAGACCGTTCGGAATGCCCTTGTCGCCATTGCCGGCCATCGACAGCCAGGCGTCGGTGAAACGCCAGCCGAGCGACGGATCCTTCTTGCCGTAGTCCATGTGGCCATAGACCTTCTTGCCATCGATATCGCGGCCGGTGAAGAATTCGGCGATGTCCTCATAGGCCGACCAGTTGACCGGCACGCCGAGGTCATAGCCGTACTTTGCCTTGAAGTCGGCCTTGTTCTTCTCGTCGTTGAACCAGTCGTAGCGGAACCAGTAGAGGTTCGCGAACTGCTGGTCGGGAAGCTGGTAGAGCTTCTTGTCCGGCGCGGTGGTGAAGGACGAGCCGATGAAATCGGCGAGGTCGAGACCGGGGTTGGTGACGTCCTTGCCCTCGTTGGCCATGAAGTCGGTCAGGTTGCGCACCTGCTGGTAGCGCCAGTGCGTGCCGATCAGGTCGGAGTCGTTGACCCAGCCGTCATAAAGGTTCTGGCCGGTCTGCATCTGCGTCTGGATCTTCTCGACCACGTCGCCTTCCTGGAGGAGATCGTGCGTGACCTTGATGCCGGTGATGGCGGAGAAGGCGGGCGCCAATACCTTCGACTCATATTCGTGAGTGGTCAGCGTTTCCGACACCACCTTGATGTCCATGCCCTGGAAAGGCTTGGCAGCGTCGATGAACCACTGCATTTCCTTTTCCTGGTCGGCGCGCGATAGCGTCGAGAGATCGCCTATCTCCTTGTCGAGAAAGGTCTTTGCCTCGTCCATGCCGGCGAATGCCTGGTTCACGCAGAAGAGAAGTGCCAAGGCACTCGTAGATGCTAATATTTGCCGTCGCATTGCGTTTCCTCCGATTGAAAAGGTTTCAGGTGCGATACGGGGCGGCGGCCTGCACGCCGTCGCTCCGACAGTTTCTCCCCCTATACGTAGCGGAACACCCCCACGGCATAGACTACGGAGAGAGCGAGAGCCCACCACAGGCTCGGTCCGACCAGACCCAGCCAAGCGAGATGGATAAAGGCGCTGCCGAGCAGCGAAACGAAAAGGCGGTCGCCGCGCGTCGTCTCGAAGCGCAGGACGCCGACGCGAGGATTGCCGCCGGGCGAAGCGTATTCCCACACGCCCATACCCGTGAGCAGCAGCGCGATGACGATGAAAAAGATCGCCGTCGGCCACGTCCACGCCATCCAGGAGAGGTCGAAATTCATCGCTATACCCTCCCCAGGGCGAAGCCCTTGGCGATATAATTTCTAACGAACCAGATCACGATCGCGCCCGGCACTAGCGTCAGCACGCCGGCGGCGGCAAGCAGGCCCCAATCCATGCCCGACGCGGAAACGGTGCGGGTCATGATCGCCGCGATCGGCTTGGCGTCGGTCGTGGTCAGCGTGCGGGCGATCAAAAGCTCCACCCATGAAAACATGAAGCAGAAGAAACAGGCGACGCCGATGCCGGAAGCGATCAGCGGCATGAATATCTTCACGAAGAAACGCGGGAAGGAATAGCCGTCGATATAAGCGGTTTCGTCGATTTCCTTAGGCACGCCGGACATGAAGCCTTCGAGAATCCACACCGCCAGCGGCACGTTGAACAGGCAGTGCGCCAGTGCGACGGCGATATGCGTATCGATGAGGCCGAAGGCCGAATAAAGCTGGAAGAAGGGCAGCGCGAACACCGCCGGCGGCGCCATGCGGTTGGTCAAAAGCCAGAAGAACAGATGCTTGTCGCCAAGGAAGCGATAGCGCGAAAAGGCATAGGCCGCCGGCAGCGCGACTGCCACCGAGATCACCATGTTCATGACCACATAGATGATCGAATTGATGTAGCCGGAATACCATGAGCGGTCGGTGAAGATGATCCGGTAATGGCGCAGCGTCGGCTCATGCGGATAGAGCGTCAGCGAGTTGACGATCTCGCCATTGGTCTTGAAGCTCATATTGATGAGCCAGTAGATCGGGACCAGCAGGAAGACGATGTAGAGCGTGGGCACGACCCACCACCAGCGCGATTCCTCGCCGCGACGGTGCATGCGGCGCGCCAGCGCGTCGCGTGAAAGTTCGCTCGGCAAGGCAGCCGGCTGGCCCGCCCCCATCGCCTGTTCGGTACGTTCGTTGCCGCCGCTCATCTCAGCGCTCCGCGTCGTAGTTGGTCATGACGGTGTAGAACACCCACGACAGAAGCAGGATGATGAGGAAGTAGACCAGCGACATCGCCGCCGCCGACCCCAGATTGAACTCGCCGAGCGCCATCTTGACCAGATCGATGGACATGAAGGTGGTCGAATTGCCGGGGCCGCCGCCGGTAACGACGAACGGCTCGGTGTAGATCATGAACGAGTCCATGAAGCGCAGCAGGACGGCGATCAGCAGCACGCGATTCATCTTCGGCAACTGGATGTAGCGGAACACCGCCCAGCGCGAGGCGCCGTCGATCTTGGCGGCCTGATAGAAAGCGTCGGGGATGGAAACCAGACCGGCATAGCAGAGCAGCACGACAAGGCTGGTCCAGTGCCATACGTCCATGAGGATGACCGTCACCCAAGCGTCGAACGGGTCCTGCACATAGTTGTAGTCGAAGCCCAGCGCGTTGACGTAATAGCCGAACAGGCCGATGTCGTTGCGCCCGAACACCTGCCAGATGGTGCCGACGACGTTCCACGGCACCAGCAGCGGCAGCGCCATCGCCACCAGGCATACCGGCACGCCCCAGCCCTTTCTCGGCATATTGAGCGCCACGAAAATACCAAGCGGCACCTCGATGGCCAAAATGATGAAGGAAAAGACGAGATTGCGCGCCATTGACTCCCAGAAGCGACTGGAAGCCAGCAACTCTTCGAACCACTCCGTGCCGGCCCAGAAGAACTGGTTGTTGCCGAAGGTGTCCTGGACCGAATAGTTCACCACTGTCATCAGCGGGATCACGGCGGTGAAGGCGACCAGCACCAGAACCGGCAACACCAGGAACCAGGCCTTGTTGTTCAAGGTCTTGTCCATGTCAGGCTCCCATCTCGACACGCCAGGAGTCGGCATAGATGTTGATGCCGGCGGGATCGAAGCGCACCTTCGGGTCGGCCGGTATCTCCTCGTCCTCGCCGATGATCGCCGCGATATCGCGGCCTTCCAGACTGGCCCGCACCACTTTATGGCGGCCGACGTCCTCGACCTTGGCGATCGTGACCGTCATGCCTTTTTTGCCCAACCTTACATATTCGGGGCGCACGCCAAGCTCGACGGTTGCGCCTGCAGCCTTCGGCGCGCCGGGTAGGTCGATACGCTGCGACCCGAGATGCGCCGTCTTACCTTCGAGCGTGACCGGCATGACGTTCATGCCGGGCGAGCCGATGAAATAGCCGACGAAGGTGTGCCTGGGCTTCTCGAACAGTTCCGCCGGCGTGCCGATCTGGACGATGCCGCCGTCATACATGACCACGACCTGGTCGGCGAAGGTCAGCGCCTCGGTCTGGTCGTGCGTGACATAGACCATGGTGTAGCCGAAGCGGCGATGAAGCTGTTTCAACTGCGAGCGCAGCACCCATTTCATGTGCGGATCGATGACAGTCAACGGCTCGTCGAACAGGATGGCGTTGACGTCCGAGCGGACCAAGCCGCGGCCGAGCGAAATCTTCTGCTTCTGATCGGCGGTCAGACCGCGAGCCTTGCGTTTTGCCCAGTCGGCAAGGTCGATCATATCGAGCGTCTCGCGCACCTTGCGGTCGACTTCGGCTTCCGGAACGGAGCGGTTGCGCAGCGGAAAGGCCAGGTTGTCGTAAACGGTCATGGTGTCGTAGATGACCGGGAACTGGAACACCTGCGCGATGTTGCGCTCCTGCGTCGACAGGCCGGTCACGTCCTTGCCGTCGAACAGCAACCGGCCATGCGAGGGCCGAAGCAAACCCGAGATGATGTTGAGGAGCGTGGTCTTGCCGCAGCCCGAAGGCCCAAGCAGCGCATAGGCGCCACCATCTTCGAAAGTGTGGTGGACTTCGCGCAGCGCGAAATCGGCGTCCTTCCGCGGGTTGGGCAGGTAGGAATGGCGGATGTGGTTGACGTCTATGCGTGCCATATCGCCCCTCAAGCCGCCAATTTTTGCGCGACGACAGCCCGGTCGGCAGCGTCGAAAACCATGATGTGGCGCGGGTCGATGAACACCTCGACTTGCTCGTCCTGTTCGAAATTGCGGATGCCATGGGCCAGCATCACCCAGCGCACATCTGCGAAATCGAGATGGACGAAGCTCTCAGAGCCGGTAATCTCGGTGATCGACACCTTCGCGCGCACCGGCACGGCGGCCGCGCTCGGGCGTTCCAGAGACAAATGATGCGGTTGGAAGCCGATCGTGTAGCTTGCATCGGGGATGCCGGCGAGATCTGCCGGTACCGGCAGGTTGACCCCGCCATCGAGCAGAAAATGGGAACCCTTCTTGGCCAGAACGATGGTGTTGAGGGGTGGGTCGGAAAATGTCCGCGCGGTGACCAGATCGGCAGGCTTGCGGAAAACCTCGACCGTCGGTCCGAACTGGGTGATACGGCCCTGGCTGAGCGTCGCCGTGTTGCCACCCAGCAATAAGGCTTCGTGCGGCTCAGTCGTTGCATAAACGAAGATCGTGCCGGATGCCGCGAATATCTTCGGCAGCTCCTCGCGCAGTTCCTCGCGCAGTTTGTAGTCGAGATTGGCCAGCGGCTCGTCCAGCAACACAAGGCTGGCATTCTTGACAATGGCACGCGCCAGCGCCGTGCGCTGCTGCTGCCCGCCGGAAAGGTTGAGCGGCGTCCGGTCCAGATAGGGCGTCAATTGCAACAGGGCGGCAGCGCGACGCACTTCCTCGTCGATCTTCGCCTTGTCGACACCCGCGACCCTTAGCGGGGAGGCGATATTTTCATAGACTGTCATCGCCGGATAATTGATGAACTGCTGGTAGACCATGGCGATGTTGCGCTTCTGCACCGGCATGCCGGTGACGTCGCGCCCGTCGAACCAGACCGAACCGGAAGTCGGCGCGTCGAGCCCCGCCATCAACCGCATAAGGCTGGTCTTGCCGGAAAGCGTCGGGCCAAGCAGGACGTTGAGCGAAGCGTGCTGCAAGGTCAGCGAGACGTCGCGAATATGCTCCGCAGCACCCACGACCTTCGTCACGTTTCTCAATTCAAGCATAGTGCCTCCCGGGCTTTCTGCCTCGCGCCTTCTTTTGTCGTGCGCCTTGAATGTACAGCACCCTCGGCCACCGCACCAATCCCCGGTTGCCAACAAGCGCCCATGAACAACCGGCACCTGCCCCTCGCAGGCGTGCAACCAGCCATCTTATGCCGTCGGATGCCCCCTCGCCAGATTTCGTATTGCAGCGTTATTAGCAATATCGAAGTTCGATTTGATTATTTCGAAATTATAACGAGTGTCAAACGAAATATCCAACCCGCGAGCGGCTGGCGACCCTTCAATGGCGGCTCTTGTCAGGAGTGACCGGGTGAAACCTTGACGAAAACCACATTACGACTTACAACTGATAAAAATGAAAATTCGTCACTGATCATTCGACCGCACCGCCATGATGGAAATCGCAGAAGACGCCCTGGATTCAGCACGACAGGAAAATGTCGAGCGTATTCTGGAATCAGCCGAGCGGCTGTTCCGGCATTACGGCTACGGCAAGACCACCGTCGCCGACATTGCCCGCGACCTCGGCATGTCGCCGGCCAACGTTTATCGTTTCTTCGCCTCCAAGGAGCAGATCCACCAGGCGATCTGCGGCCGTATGCTGGCGGCGAGCCTTCACCTTGCCATGGGCATCGCGAAATTGCCGCTGCCCGCGTCCGAGCGCCTGCGCCGCTGCATTCTCGAGCAGCACCGCCTGACGATGGAAACCATGCTCGACGAGCAGAAAGTGCATGAGATGGTCATCGTCGCCATCGAGCGCGACTGGCATGTGATCGAGAAGCATGTCGACCGCCTCCACCACGTCTATGCCGGCATCATCCGCGAAGGAATCGATGCCGGGGAGTTTTCAGAACGAGACCCCGAAAGCGCCGCCAAATGCTTCGGTGCCTCGACGGTCACGCTTTGCCATCCGCAAATGGTGGCGCAATGCCTCGCGAAGGAAAATCGCGCGGGGCCCGAAGAACTGGTCGATTT
Source organism: Mesorhizobium sp. (assembly GCA_049647745.1). Lineage (GTDB taxonomy): Bacteria > Pseudomonadota > Alphaproteobacteria > Rhizobiales > Rhizobiaceae > Mesorhizobium. Next base: position 38,852 of record JBARYG010000203.1, on the reverse strand, counting down.
CGCGATCAGAGCATTGAAGTAGGCGCGGTTCCGACCCGCCACCTATCCGAAACATTTCAGGAGCGCGAACGATGCTTTCGTTCAAGACCTTCAAGGATTTTGCACGCCTTTTTGCCGGCCTGGGGCTGCTCGGCATAGTGGCCGTATCCGTTTCCGCCTGCACCGAGGCCAAGACCGAACCCGTCGCCGCCATCCGGCCGGTCAAGGTGGTAGAGATCGCTAAGGCCGACGGCACGAGAGAGCTCAATTATTCCGGCGCGGTGAAGGCGCGCACCGAGATGAACCTCGGCTTCCGCGTCGCCGGCAAGATCGTCGAGCGGCTTGTCGATATCGGCGACAAGGTGAACCCCGGCGAGGTGCTCGCTCGCATCGATTCCACCGATTATGCGCTGGCAGTCAAAACCGCCGAGGCCAATCTCGCCGCAGCCCAGAAACAGGTCGAAACCAGCGGCCTTTCGCAAAAGCGCGCACAGCAGTTGTTCAACAAGAAATTCTCCTCGCAGGCGGATCTCGACAGCGCGACGCTGGGCTACCAGCAGGCCATCGCGACACGCGATGCCGCCGCCTCCGCGCTCCAGCAGGCGCAAAACCAGGTCGGCTACACCGAACTGAAGACCGATCGAAGCGGTATCGTGACGACGATCGGCGCCGACAGCGGCCAGGTCGTCGGCGTCGGCACGCCGGTGGTGAGCGTCGCCGTCGATGGCGAGAAGGAAATCCAGATCGCGGTGCCCGAAACCGACATTTCGCACTTCAAGCCGGGTCAGGCCGTCAAGGTCGGCTTCTGGACCGATGACCAGTTGCGGCTCGTCGGCAGGGTGCGAGAGGTAGCTGGCAGCGCCGATCCGCAATCGCGCACCTTCTCCGTCCGCGTCAGCCTGCCCGACGATCCGCGCGTGCTTCTCGGCATGACGGCAACGGTGGAAGCGACCGTCGGCACGAAACGCCCGCTGGCATCGGTTCCGCTGGAGGCGATGGCCGAGAAGAACGGCAAGCCGATCGTATGGGTGGCCGACCGCGCCACCGGAACCGTGCATGCGCGCGCCGTCACCGTGGCTGATTTCGCGCCGGACGGCGTGCGTGTGGCGAAAGGGCTGCAACCGGGCGACCTCGTCGTCGCTGCCGGCACCCAGTTCATGAGCGAAAACCTCAAGGTGAAACTGCCTGACGACAGACTGGCGGAAAGTACGCAAACGCGGGACTCCGCTTCCGTCGAAACGACCAGCGCCGTTCGCTGACCCCACTCCACCGACAGAGAAGAAGAGGCGGCCATGACGACCTCCGCTGACAAGAAAGCTTTCAATCTTTCGCGCTGGGCGATCGGCCACCCCAGCATCGCCCGCTTCCTGTTCGGGCTGATAATCGTCGCCGGCGCGCTCGGCCTGATGCGCATGGGCCAGCGAGAAGACCCGGACTTCACCTTCCGCGTCATGGTGGTGCAGGCCGTCTGGCCCGGCGCTTCGTTGCAGGACATGGAGGATCAGGTCGTCAACAAGATCGAGCGCAAGCTGCAGGAAACGCCGCACCTCGATTTCGTGAAGTCGTATTCGCGCGCCGGCAGCGCCACCATCATGGTGCAGATCAAGGGCGATACCGACGCGGCCGAGGTTACGGACGCCTTCTATCAGGTGCGCAAGAAGGTCGGCGACATCAAAGGCGACCTGCCGGCAGGATTGCTCGGCCCCTATTTCAACGACGAATTCGGCGATACCTTCATCACGCTGCATTCCATCAGCGGCGACGGCTTCAGCTATCCTGAGCTCAAGCAGTTCGCCATCCAGGCGCGCGACATGCTGTTGACGACGCCGGGCGTGGAAAAAGCCGTCATTATCGGCGACCAGCCGCAAGTCATCTATATCGACGTCTCCTCCAAGGTGCTGGCCGAACGCGGGCTGACGCTCGTCGACCTGCAGAACGCCATCAAGGGCCAGAACAACGTCGACCCGGCGGGCACCGTGGACACCGGCACGCGCTCGGTACGGATTTCCGTCGAAGGCGACGTCAAGAAGGCCGACGATATCCGCGAACTGCGGCTGCGCGCCGGCAACCAGGTCACGCGCCTCGGCGATATCGCCACGGTGACGTCCGGCCTTCAGGACCCCGAGCAACACAAATACCGCTTCGACGGCCATGACAGCGTGCAGATCGGCGTGGTGATGGCGAAGGGTTTCAACGTCACCGATGTGGGTGCCGCCGTCGAGAATACCTACAAGCGCTTCGAAGCGTCCCTGCCCTATGGCGTCTCGGTCGACCAGATCGCCAACCAGCCGCATGTGGTGACCGACGCTGTCGGCGAGTTCATGCGGGCGCTCGCCGAAGCGCTGGTGATCGTGCTGGCGGTGTCGTTCCTGTCGATCGGCTGGCGTTCCGGCCTGGTCATCGCCATCGCCATCCCGCTCGTCCTGTCGGCCACCTTCGCCGTCATGTACGAACTGGGCATCGACCTTCAGCGCATCTCGCTCGGCGCCCTCATCATCGCGCTGGGCCTGCTGGTCGACGACGCCATGATCGTCGTGGAACTGATGGAACGCAAGCTGGAGGAGGGCCTCGAAAAGATCGACGCGGCGAGCTTCGCCTACACCTCGACCGCGTTCCCGATGCTGACCGGGACGCTCATCACCACGGCCGGCTTCATTCCCGTTGGCTTCGCGGCCTCGGCTGCAGGCGAATATGTCCGATCGCTGTTTTACGTGGTCGGCATCGCCCTCGTCGTCTCGTGGTTCGTGGCCGTCTACTTCACGCCGTGGTTCGGCTACATGATCCTGAAGCAGCGACGCCACGCCGGCGAACATCACGACGTGTTCGACACAAGCTTCTACCGCCGCCTGAGGGCGAGCATCGGCTGGGCCGTGCGGCACCGCATTCTCGTGCTCGCCCTGACGTTGGGCACCTTCGTTGCCAGCCTGTGGTCGTTCCAGTTCATCCCGCAGAATTTCTTCCCGCAATCCGAGCGTCCGGAGATCCTGGTCGATTTGTGGCTACCGGAAGGCACCTCGATCAAGGAAGTCGAAAAGCAGGCCGAGGCGCTCGAAGCGAAGATGATGAACGACCCCGACAAAAGATTCATCGCCACCTATATCGGCGAGGGCGCACCGCGCTTCTTCCTGCCGCTCGACCAGCAGCTCGCCAATCCGAACTTCGCCCAGCTTCTGGTCATGGCCAAGGACGAGCCGGCGCGCGAACGGCTGATCGTCAAGCTGCGCTCCGTCCTGGCGCAAGACTTTCCGTCGATCCGCGCCAAGGTCGACCGCCTGTTCCTCGGCCCGCCGACCGGCTGGCCGGTGCAGATGCGCGTCATGGGGCCCGACCGGCAGGAGGTGCGCAAGATCGCCGACCAGGTCAAGGCGCGGTTTTCGGCCGATCCGCTGCTGAGTGCCGTTCATGACGACTGGCTGGAGCCGGTGCCGGGGATGAAGCTGGTGATTGACCAGGACCGGGCGCGTGCGCTTGGCGTTACCTCGCAGCGCGTTCGCCAGATGCTGCAAACCGCCATGTCCGGCGCGCCGCTCGATACGTTCCGCGACGGCGAGGAAACCGTGTCTATCGTGGCGCGCGAGCCGGACGGCAACCGCTCTCTCCTGTCGGCAGTCGATTCGGTTTATGTGCCGACCGACTTCGGCGGCTTCGTCCCGGTCTCGCAGATCGCCAAAGTCGAACCGGTCATGGAGCAGGGCATAGAGTGGCGGCGCGACCGGCTGCCCACCATTTCGGTGCGGGCAACCCTGCCGGATGGCGTGCAGTCCAACGATGTCGTCACCAAACTCTACAACGGCATGAAGGACCTGCGCGCCAGCCTGCCGGCGGGCTACAAGATCGAGATACAGGGCGGCGCCGAGGACGCAGCCGAAAGCCAGGCTTCCATCGCCGCCAAGGCGCCGATCATGCTGGTCGTCATCGTGCTGCTTCTGATGGCGCAGCTCCAGCATTTCGGCAAGGCGATGCTGGTGCTGGCGACCGGACCGCTCGGCATCATCGGCGCGGCTGCGGCGTTGCTGATCAGCGGTGCGCCTTTCGGCTTTGTCGCCATCCTCGGCGTCATCGCGCTGCTTGGCATCATCATGCGCAACTCGATCATTCTGGTCGACCAGATAGACCAGAATATCGCAGCCGGGATGGTACGCACCGAGGCGATCATCGGGGCCGCGGTCAGCCGCTTCCGGCCAATCATGCTGACAGCTCTGACGGCAGTTCTGGCGCTGATCCCGATCTCGCGCGGCGCTTTCTGGGGGCCCCTCGCCTACGCCATGATGGGCGGCATCCTGGTAGCGACGGTGCTGACGATCATGGTCCTGCCTGCCGGTTACGCGCTCTTCTTCGGCAGGGAGCCGAAGAAGAGGACCGATGCGGCAGACAACGAGAATAGCCGTTCAGGCGTCGCCAGAGGCAGGGACATTCCCGCATTGGCGGCCGAATAGAGGCGGCTATGCGCCTGCAAAAGCGTTGCGCAGCGCAAATGCAGGCGCAAGCGCCCCGTAAACCTCGACCGTGGCTGCCGCGACGCGGTGGGCGCGTCCGGCGGCGGCAGGCGCTTCCAGCCCCTGCAACCTCGCCCCCAGATAGCCGCCGTTGAAGGAATCGCCGGCGCCGGTCGTATCGAGCGGGCTATCGACACGGATAGCGGATATTTTTTCCGATACCCCCGCCGTCCGTACCCACGCGGCCTCCGGGCCGTTCTTGACGACGATTTCCTTGACGCCGGCAAGGGCTAGCCTTGACATCGTCTCGTCCGGCGTCCGGTCGCCATAGAGCGCCTGTTCGTCCGGGAAGGTCGGAAGCGCGATGTCGACGTGAGCGAGCGCGCCGGTGACGGTCGACTGCGCCTCTTCCTTGTCCGCCCACAGCCTTGGCCGATAATTGGGATCGAACGCAATAAGGGCGCCCTGCCCGCGCGCCGCGTCGAGCGCCTTCAGAAGTGCTTGCCGTCCTGCGGCGTCTAGGATGGCCAGCGTTATTCCGGAAAAATAGACGAGCTGGCGCGACGCCAGGCTTCGCCCTAGGAGGGTCGGGTCGTCGGCCAAACGCCTGGCCGCCGCCTGCGAGCGCCAATAGGTGAAGGAGCGTTCGCCGCCCTCAAGAGTAATGGCGTACAGGCCGGGATGGTAGGCGGCAAGGCGCGGGCTGCTCGAGACGCCGATGCCGTTTTGCGCCATGAAGGCGATCTGCTCGCCCGAAAAGGGATCGGTGCCGAATGCGGACACGAAATCGGTCGTCACGGTTTGCGGCAACAGCGCCCGCAAGACCCACAGCGTGTTGAACGCGTCGCCGGCGTGGTTCATTTTCCAGCCCGAGCCACTGCTGGACAATTCGATCATGCATTCGCCGACGCTGGCGATCGATCTCACGGCCGGAATTGCTTCGCTTGTCATCATGCCCTCACGCTGTCGATGAGGAGCAGCTTCTTACGGCATTGAAAGGTCGGCGCAAGCCCAGGTACGCGTATCCGGTGCGGATAAGAAGACGATCGCAAGCAGGCGGTTCCCGGCGAACGGATCAACCTCAATCAGAGCGGCCTACACCCTTCGGCGCGGCGACTGATTCACGCTCAACCAGCGAGCATTCGAGCTTGGTGATCGGATAGCGCCCCTTTCCCGGCATCCGGGGCGTCTCGAACTGTTCGACCGCCCACTGGCCCATGGCCATATGCGGCAGCACCGATGTGGTCAGCGGCGGAAACAGATGACGCGCAATCTCTTCGTCGTCATAGCCGATGACCGACATATCCTGCGGAATGTGCAGGCCCGCCTCTTTCAGCGCTTCGTAACAGCCGATAGCGGTACGGTCGTTCTGGCAGAAGATGGCGGTGGGCGGATTGGGCAACGCCAGCAGTTTCTGTGTGGCGGCATAGCCGGCGCTTGCCGACCAGTCGCCTTCGACCACGAGATCGGCATCGAACGGGATGTCGGCGGTAGCCAGTGCTCGACGGTACCCTTTGAGCCTGTCCTGTGCCGCCTGCATCCAGGGTTCGCCGGTGATGGTGGCGATGCGGCGATGGCCATGCTGGATCAAATGCCGGGTCGAACTCTGGCCGCCGGCGATCTCGCTCGGCACGACGGCGGGGAAGGCATAGTCGGCCGTATAGCAGTTGAGCAGCACCACCGGAATGTCGAGAGTGGCAAGATGCGGCGGCGTTTCGATCTCGCGGGTGAAGATCGTCATGTAGACCAGTGCCGAGATGCCCTGCGCGGTCAGCGCCGCGATGGCGCGGGGTTCCATCACAGCGTCGCTCATGGTCTGCGCCACCAGCACGACGTTGCCCGCATTCCACGACGCCTGGCGCACGCCCTCGATGGCAACGACCGCTTCGGGACTGGTCGCCAACTGGTCGGTGACGAAGCCGATGACACCGTCCAGCACCGTCGATGGCGACGACGAGCGCGGATAGGAAGCGCCGAAGGCCGGCAGGCGATAGCCTAGGCGGCGCGCCTCGCCGATGACACGCTCGCGCGTTTGCTGCGAAAACTTGATGCCGGGTGTGTTGTTGAGGATGAACGACACGGTGGCTTGCGAACAGCCGGCCGCCTTGGCGATATCGGTCATGGTGACGCGACGCCCCTGCGCTGCCGGCTTGCGTCTTCGTGGCCCCTCGACAAGCTGGCTCTCGATCCGCGTCGGTTCAGTCATCCTGTTGATTCCTACCCCTCCAGGAGAATGTCTAGCGACAGCCGGCCGGCACGGCAAGAGATCGCGCGGTGCCGACAACTTATAAAGTACGCGTAGAACTAATAATCATGGGCATTCTCTATCCGCGCTCCGAGGCATGCTACCCTCATTCCGAATGCTCTCGTCAACTTGCTGGTATAAAAGTATTTATTCCCTCTCCCGCCTCCCGAGGCCGAACCTTCACACCGGGAATCAGATCTCGTGCAAGTCACTTTGAACTCACCTCCATGCGGCAAGCGATCAAAAAACTAATACTATTTACTAATATCAATTGGCGCTATAATGTCAATGTCGGACAGCGTGCCGATGGCCGCATGCGATGCCGCGAGGAAGCAGGAGGAGAGAAACGGAACACTCGTTCATCACCTATTTGTCAGACAATTGACTTTGGTGACGGCAGGATGTTTTCTAAAATTCGTCGGTGGCTGGAATGCACGGCAGCTCATGCCGGGCAAACTCTGGAGGGGGTTTCTCCAGCCTGCAGGTCGAAATCCGGGTCAGCGCCGTACGCTGAATACAACAGGGAGGTTGAACATGAAATTCGTCCTACGCAACACGACCATGGCCGCCGCAGCCTTGCTGCTCGGCGTTTCCCTCGGCGCCGCCGCGCATGCTGCAGACAAGCCGACGCTGGCCTTCGTCGTCAACGGCGCTTCCGATTTCTGGAAGGCGGCGGAAGCCGGCATGAAGAAAGCGCAAGGCGAACTGCCGGACTACACGCTTGAACTCAAATATCCGGAGCAGTCCTCCGTCGCCATCCAGCAGCGACTGATGGACGATCTGGTTACCGCCGGCGTCAAAGCCATCATGGTTTCTGCCGTCGATCCCAAGACTTCAACCGAGGGGTTGAACAAGATCGCCTCTGAAACGGCACTGTTCACCACCGACAGCGACGCACCGCAGACCAAGCGCGTCGCCTATATTGGCTCGTCCAACGTCGATGCCGGCAAGCAGGCAGCAGAAATCGCCAAGAAAGCGATGCCCGACGGCGGCAAATGCATGGGCTATGTCGGCCTGCTCGGCGCCGATAACGCCAAGGAGCGCATCGAAGGCTTCAAGAATGGTCTCGAAGGCACCAAGATTACGCTCGTCGACGTGCGCGGCGACGATATCGACCAGACCCGCGCCAAGAAAAACGTCGAGGATACCCTCGTCGCCGACCCATCGATCAACTGCATGGTGGGCTTCTATTCCTACAACACGCCGCGCATCTACGAAGCGCTGCGCGATGCCGGAAAACTCGGCCAGATCACGGTCGTCGGCTTCGATGACGATCCGATCACGCTGGGTGGCGTCAAGGAAGGCAACATCGCCGCAACCGTGGTGCAGCAGCCCTTCGAATGGGCCTATCAGGGCTTCAAGCTGATGGCTGCCTATGTCGGCGGCGACAAGTCCGGTATCCCGGCCAACGGGCTGATCATCGTTCCGACCAAGATCATCGGCCAGGCCGACGTCGATGCCTATGCCGCCAACCTCAAAGCGATGGCCGGCAATTGATGCCAGGACGATTGGTGCTAGATTGATCCCGCCGGCCCGGCCCTCGACCGGGCCGGCGATCTCCCTGTCCGCCGGGCGCAAGGGTCCGGTGGTGTCCGCGCCGCTCTTCCTGCCAACAGGCGATCGCGCATGATGGAACTTTCAAACAGGATCGTCCCCGCAACGGTCGCCGGCGCATTGCCGGTCGAGCCGTTTCTCGTTCTTGAAAACATCCGCAAGACCTATCCCGGCGTCGTCGCCCTGGACGGGTTTTCGATGGACGTGCGGCCCGGCGAGGTGATCGGGCTGGTCGGCGAGAACGGTGCCGGAAAATCGACGCTGATGAAGGTGCTGGGAGGCGTCATCGCACCCGATAGCGGCGCGATTACGGTCGACGGAGCGACGCATGACCGGCTTACCGTCGCTACCAGCATGGGCGCGGGCATTGCCTTCGTGCACCAGGAACTCAACCTGTTCGACAATCTGGACGTCGCCGCCAACATTTTTCTTGGCCGCGAACCGTTGCGCGCCGGACCGCTGCGACTGGTCGACCGTGCGAAACTGCGGGCACAGGTGGCGCCGCTGCTGAAGCGCGTCGGCGCCAACTTTTCCCCCGACACGCCGGTATCCTCGCTGTCGCTGGCGCAGCAGCAGATGGTCGAGATCGCCAAGGCGCTGTCCATCGACGCGCGACTGGTGATCCTCGATGAGCCGACATCGAGCCTGCCGATCGCCGAGACGGAAAAGCTGCTCGCCGTCATCGCCGGGCTGAAGGCAGAGGGCATCAGCGTCATCTTCATTTCGCACCGCCTGCACGAGATTGAGCGCGCCGCCGACCGGGTTGTCGTACTGCGCGATGGCACGCTGGCGGGTACACTGCCCAAAAGCGATATCGACCACGAACACATGGTCAAGCTCATGATCGGCCGGGCGCTGAAGGCGCGCGTCAACGATTCCACCCGCGAAGCTGGCGCGGCGGCGCTGTCGATCGACCGCCTGCGCACGCCAGCCTATCCCGACCGCCAGGTCACTCTCAATCTGCATCACGGCGAAATCCTCGGCCTGGCCGGTCTCGTAGGTTCGGGCCGCACCGAACTGGCGCGCGTGCTGTTCGGCATCGACAGGGACCTGGGCGGCACGATGCACCTCGAAGGGCGCGAACTGGTGCTGGGATCGGCATCCGAAGCGGTCGGGCATGGTATTTTCCTGGTGCCGGAGGACCGCAAGCTGACCGGTGTTTTGCTTGACCTGCCGATCGCACAGAACATATCGCTGCCCGACCTGCGGTCACATGCCTCCCGCTTCCTGGTATCCGTCGCCAGCGAGGCTGCGACCGCCGAGACGCAGAAAGCCAATCTCGGCATCAAGGCGCCTTCGGTAAAGACGCGCACCGGCACGCTTTCCGGCGGCAACCAGCAGAAAGTCGTCCTGGCCAAGTGGCTGGCGATGAATCCGAAGGTGATGATCCTCGACGAGCCGACGCGCGGCATCGACATTGGCGCCAAGGCGGAAATTTACAATCTGATGCGCCGCCTGGCGGATGCGGGCGTCGCCGTGCTGATGATTTCGAGCGACATGGAAGAGGTGATCGGCGTTTCCGACCGCATCGCCGTCATGCATGAAGGGTCGATATCCGGCATTCTGGAACGGGAAAAATTCAGCCAGGAAAACGTGCTGCTGCTGGCGGTGGGCAAGCAGCCGAAATAGCCCCGCACAGCAGGGAGGAAAGACGATGACCAAGAAAGATCTCGGCCTCTTGATCCTCATCCTGGTGGTGGGGGCGGTGGTCGCCGCCATCAACCCGCGTTTCCTGCTGCCGATCAATCTCGCCAACACCTCGAACCTGATCGGCCTGTTCGGCATCCTGTCGATCGGGCAGGCTTTCGTCATCATCACCGGCGGTATCGAATTGTCGGTCGGCTCGCTGATCGCGCTGCTCGGCGTGCTATTCGTCGATTTCATCGCCACGCGCGGCATGAACTGGGCGATCGCTTTGCCGCTCATCCTGGTACTCGGCGGGCTGATCGGGCTGGCGCATGGCTGGCTGATCGCGCGGCTCAACCTGCAGCCTTTCGTGGTGACGCTGTGCGGCCTCCTGATCTATCGTGGGGTAGCGCGGTTCTACACCGCCGACGGCACCGCCGGCTTCGCCTTCGGCCAGAACTTCCCGGTGCTGGAATTCCTGACGGCGGGCCGGTTCTACGGCATTCCAAACAGCTTCATCGCGCTGATCGTCATCGCCATCGTCACATGGGTGCTGCTGCACCGGTCGGTGTTCGGCCGGTATCTCTACGCCATCGGCAAGAACGAGGAGGCGGCGAAATATTCGGGCATCCGCACGCAGCGCATGGTGATGGCGGCCTATGTCATCTGCGGCGTACTGACCGCCATATCGGCCGTCTATTTCGCCATGTATACGCGCTCTATCTCTCCGGCCAGCCACGGCAATTTCTACGAACTCTACGCCATCGCCGCAGCCGTGCTCGGCGGCTTCTCGTTGCGCGGCGGCGAGGGTTCCATCGTTGGCGTCATCCTTGGCACGGTGCTGTTGCAGGAGCTTCAGAACCTGGTCAACCTGCTCGGCATCCCCTCCTCGCTCAATTTCGCGGTGATGGGCGGCGTCATCCTCATCGGCGTCCTGGTCGACCAGCAGTGGGATGTGTTCCGCGCCCGGCGCGGCATGGTCGTCGCCGCCCGCCAGGGCAAGGTGGCAGCCGGATAAATTGCAGGGCCGGTCCTCTCCGAGCGTGTTTGCCGGTAAAGATTGCTCTGGCCTTGCAGGTCGAGCGGGCATATTCAGGGCGCGATAATGGAGAACACGCCATGTTTGCGGCAAAGATCATCGAAAGCACCGACAAGCCGGCTTTCTACGGGGAATTGCGTGGCCAACTGGTCGCCCTGCTCTCCGGCGAACCCGATCCGATCGCCAATGCCGCCAACACCTCGGCGCTTATTTTCCAGACGATGCCGGGCCTCAACTGGGCAGGCTTCTATTTCCTGCAGACTCCGGAGGAACTTGTGCTCGGGCCGTTCCAGGGCAAACCAGCCTGCGTTCGCATCGCTGTCGGGCGCGGCGTCTGCGGTACGGCGGTGGCGCAGCGCAAATCCATGCTGGTCGACGACGTGAACAGCTTTTCGGGCCACATCGCCTGCGATTCGGCTTCCCGGTCGGAACTGGTCGTTCCCCTGTTTCGCGACGGGAAAGTTTTCGGGGTCCTCGACCTCGACAGTTCCTCGCTGGCGCGGTTCGATGCCGACGACCGTGCGGGCGTCGAGGCGTTGGCGACGGTCTATGTCGAGGCCAGCATCTGGAAATAGCCAACGCCATGCCGGAAAAACCGATGGTTCTCGACGCTTTCCTCGGCAACTGGAGCGTGCGCAGGAAAATCGTCGACTATCGCACGGGGGGCGTCTTCAGCTTCAAGGGCAAGGCTGTTCTTACAAACACCTCCTTTGAGGAACAGGGGCAGATCGATTACGGCGACAACGCGTTTTCAGCCGAAAGAGCCTACAAAATACAGACTGACGGGGATTCGATCTCGGTTCTGTTCCCCAACGGTGCCAGGTTCATAGAACTGAGCCCAGCCGTTTCACAGGCCGTCCACCACCATTGCGGGCAGGACACTTATATCGGCCACTTTTTCTTTCGCGACCAGGAAGCGTGGGCAGAGCGCTGGCGCGTGAGCGGCCCGAGGAAACACTACGCAAGCCTCGCTCATTATCGCCGGCTGTCGTGCCTCGACACGGCCCGCGCCGGCGAACTTTCTCAACGCTGACCTGACCTTCAAAGCCGAGTTGCAATACGCCTTTTGGAAATGCCGACAGCCTTACGAAGAACGGGCTTCGCCAAAAAGATATACCCGACATCCGTCATGGCAGATTCTGCTTGGTGGTTTTCCACTCTAACACTACGCGGGAAGGCAACAACAAGTCAGTCCCGCCATGTTTATCGACGCCCGCAAGCTGCCGAGCGGCACCCCCCTTGATGCGGAAATATGCATCGTCGGAGGTGGCGTCGCCGGAATTACCCTCGCACTCGAATTTGAGCGGCACGGCATAACGACCTGCCTGCTCGAAGGCGGCACGATCGATTTCAATTCGGCAGCGCAAGCACTCTACCAAGGCATCAATACGGGCCTCCCCTACGATCTCCGAACCAGCCGGACGCGTCAGCTGGGCGGCAGTTCCAATTGCTGGGGCGGCTGGATTCGTCCGTTTATCGAGATCGACTTCGAAGAACGCCACTGGGTGCCCAACAGCGGCTGGCCGATTGACTATGCCGAAGTCGCACCGTTCTACAGCAGGGCAAGCAAGCTGGTTCAGGTCAACGATCGCGACTACGATCCGCAGTTCTGGCAGGAGAGACTGCGGTCGGAGCAGATCCAGTTGCTGGAACTGAGCGGCGGCTCGCTTGAGACGGTGTTGAGCAAATTCAGCCCGCCGACGCGCTTTGGCTATGTCTACCAGCGGCAACTCGAAGCGGCGCAGGCGATAAAGGTGTTGCTGAACGCCAATGTGACAGAACTTGCCACCAGCGACGATGCCACGACCGTAACCGGTGTCCATTTCGCCAACCCGGCACGGGAGCGCTTCTTCGTGCGGGCGCGGCAAACCATCCTGGCGGCAGGGGGTGTCGAAAACGCCCGCCTGATGCTTCTGTCCAACAGGGTCGACCATCGCGGCCTCGGCAACCACTATGATCAGGTGGGCCGCTATTTCATGGAACATCCGCGTGTCCGCGGCGGCCGCGTCATCCCATCCGGGGATGCCGCATCCTTTCGTTTTTACGATACCAGCTTCACCTACCATAACCCGAAGCTGGCGGTGGAAGGCACCAGCGGCAGCGTTTATATCGGCCTCGCCGAACGCGTACAGCGCAAGGAAGAACTGGTTCAGTGCCGCACCTATTTCCGTGCCTGCCGGACCGGCGAGGATCCCGAAGTCACCGAGCGGTTCCGCGAATTCTACGAGACGCTCGCCTGGCGGCTCTACGGCGACATCAAGCCCGGCAAGGTCGCGGCGCTTGCGCTCAACAGCCCCGGCCTGCTGGCCTCCCTGCTCTTCAGGAAACTGAGATTGGCGTCGAAATCGACCTATCTCCAGATCGAGAGCGTTATCGAGCCGGTTCCCGACCCGGAAAGCCGCGTCACCCTCTCCTCACAGCGCGACAAATTCGGGCTCAACCGTGCCGAACTGGACTGGCGCGTCGGCGACCTGGAAAAGCGCACGCATCTGCGCATGCTGGCCTTGATCAAGGAAGAGTTCGAAACTTTCGGGCTTGGGCAAGTCGAACTGGACCAGGCCGAAGCGGGACGTGGGGCGCCGATCCTGTGGTGCCATCACCATATGGGCACGACCCGGATGCATGCCGGCCCCCGCATGGGCGTGGTGGATAAAAATTGTAAGGTGCACGGCATGCACAATCTGCACATTGCCGGCAGTTCGGTGTTCCCGACATGCGGCAACGACATGCCGACCCTGACCATCGCCGCGCTCGCGCTGCGACTTGCCGACCATATCGCCGGTAACCTGACGGAGCAGGCGTCCCATGCAGCGCCGGCGCCCCTGCCGCTGGAAACTGGAATCGAGAGGACGCTGGCGAGACCCTTGGGATCATAGCGCGAAGCGGCGTTCCACGCCGCGCTATCGCAAGCAGTCTTGGGGTTCAAAAATAGAGGAACCGGCGCCTATAGGAAATTTGGTGGAGGGGAGAGGCGAGACCTCGAGCCGAAACGAGGCCGTGACTGCAGCCCGGGCTCTCGCCTACCCTATAGGAGACGTGAACGAAGCGAACTGCCGCGAGATATGAAAATTGGTGGAGCCAAGCTCCGTCGAACTATCATTTCCTACCGTTCCAGATCGTTCCAGTATGCCATACTTGCCCTGTCGAAAGGCGGTGCGAAATGAGCCGCCTGATCCCTCGCACCGACATGAGGAGCGATGAACTGATCCAGTGCAGCCACCAGGCGCGGGCCATTTTGCACTTGGTGGACATCGCAGCGTGGTCAATCCAGAACGATAGTAGCGCTATTGATGTTCTGTCTGACGGCATCGGTTCTGCCACCCGCTTAGCGTTAGAACTTCTGCCCCGTCCATGACGCGCTCGAAAATCACGAAAGCCTGAAACCAATCGAGCGCCTAAGCCATTGTCAACAATGCCTGTCCTCGATAGCTACACTTGGCCATGGCCGGCTGTTTGATTCCCGCAATTTTGATGATCGTTGGTGCTGCTGTTGGTGCGATTGTCGGCAGTGACGGTGGTAGCGTCTACGGTGCATTCATCGGGCTTGCTGTTGGCGGAATTGCTATGGTGGTCTTAGTGTTCCTGATGTCTATGGCTAAGCGGTAGCGAGCACCGCTACATGGCAGCATGAGCAAGCCTTCGACACTGACTGGTACGGTTACCGCGCGGCAGGAGATCAAAAAGAGTCGCTTTCTTGCGGTCGCCGGGCCGGCTTTGGATGAAACTGGGGCGAAGGCTTTCATAACTGCCCATTCGGATCACACGGCGAACCACAATTGCTGGGCGTGGAGGACCGGACAAGCCTACAGATTTAGCGATGACGGCGAGCCAAGTGGGACGGCCGGCAAGCCGATCTTGCAGGCAATCGATGGGCAGTTGCTTGATCGTGTCGCCGTCGTCGTCACGCGTTGGTTTGGAGGTATCTTGCTCGGGAGCGGCGGGCTGGTCCGGGCATACGGTGGCACGGCCGCTATGTGTTTGCGAGAGGCTGAAAAGGTGCCGCTCGTCGATACCGTCGCTGCAACGGTCACATGTACCTTCGGTGATCTGGCGCTTTTGCAAGCTCGGCTTAAGGCACTCCCTGAAATGCAGATCCGCTCTCAGTCATTCATAGATACCGGAGCAGAACTGATTGTCTCGGTTCCGAAGGAGGATGCAGACACGGTGGCACGTATGATCACCGATCTGACGAGCGGCCGAGCGACAGTCAAACTCAGCGAATAGCTGCTATTTGCCCGTTGCCAACTTTCGGCTTGCCTAGCCGATTGTGGATATTGCGCCGACGACTGTCACACAGCTAAATGTCCTCATGGCGGCGGATGAGATGGATGCGTTCTTGTTCGGAATTGCGGTTAACGACGCCGGCTCAACGGATATTAGCTTTGAGCAGAGGATATCCACGATTGCAGATCGATCTGCAGGCGTCGTTATCTGCAATGTTCGCCTAGACAGTGATCCACATTACCAGCGCATTGCTGTGATCCGCCTGCCGAGTGGCGGCATTGGCGTCGTCGCTCTGGGAAAAGACGGCCTATCGGTGGGAAGCTGCACGGCGAACGGTGCTTTCTCTAGTTTCCTCGAACCGCTCGCGGAATGGTATCAGCTACCGCTCAGGTATCAGGCGGTCAGCGATATTCGCGGACACGTTAGCCTTTTTGCGGCAGCATTACGAAATGCCGGCTGCCTGTTTCATTATTCACATTGAGACGCCACCAGCCGCCCCCCGGATCGAGTCGAAGATGTTGCCAGTCCGCGCTTTGCGCGGATACGAAAAATCATCCGCCGGCGCCCGATTCCCCGAAAACCTGTTTCACAAGCATCAAGGCCCGGAATTGGCAGTCACAAACAGGCAAAATGGGGAAGATTTACCGCGCTTCGCCAGAATACAGGAATTTCAACTGCTTGGCTGAAAGTGATGGTGGAGCCAAGCGGGATCGAACCGCTGACCTCTTGCATGCCATGCAAGCGCTCTCCCAGCTGAGCTATGGCCCCATTTCCGGCAATGCCGACGCCGTTTCCGGCGAAGTTCGGCGCGGGTTGGAAAACCGCACCGTCAGTGCAGGCGGCTTCTAACCCCGCCTGTCGTCAATATCAAGCCTTTGACGAGCGCTTTTTCGCGCTCATTGCAAAAGCCGGCGAATAGCACATACCCGCCGGCCCGAAGGCTCAGATATCCTCGTCGTCGTCGCCGACGCCAACGATATCGCCAACGTCGTCGTCTTCCTCTTCCTCGTCCTCAAGGAAGGTGTCCTCATCGTCGTCGCCCAGATCGACATCGTCGTCGTCGTCGCCAAGATCGGGAAGGTCGTCGCCCTTGGTATCGTCGTCGGCCTCTTCAAGCGACACGACCTCGACGCCCTCTTCCTCCTCGGCATCGACTTCCTTGGCTTCCACCTCTTCTTCTTCCTCGATGGCGGCGACCTTGCTCTCCTCGAAATAGGAGCGCGGATAGGTCTTGCCTGTATAAGGAGAAACGATCGGATCCTTGTTCAGATCGTAGAATTTCCGCCCCGTCTCGGGGTCGATGCGTTTTGTACCGAGTTCGGTTTTTGCCACTGCAAGCCTCGTATGAAAAGTTTGGTCCCCTTAACCACAGTTTGCGGCGCTGTCAAAGATTTATCCGCATCGCTGGAAATCCCTTTTCCAGGGGCGTTCGGCACAGGGGATGACCGCTCGCCTAGAGCATGATACGAAGCTGCCGCAACACTGAAAAACGCCCGAATTGCGGGCTTTTTGCGCAAGGAAGAACGATGTCGCACGAAGCAGCGTCGCTGCCGGCCATCAGCCGAAAATCTCCTCCCCTGTCGGGCACCGTAAGGGTGCCGGGCGACAAGTCCATCTCGCATCGTTCGTTCATGTTCGGCGGCCTTGCCTCGGGCGAAACCCGCATTACGGGCCTGCTCGAAGGCGAGGACGTGATGCGCACAGGCGCCGCCATGAAGGCGATGGGCGCGCATATCGAGAAACGCGGGCCGGAATGGATCATCCGCGGCACCGGAAATGGCGCGTTGCTCCAACCGGAAGGGCCGCTCGATTTCGGCAATGCGGGCACCGGCTCGCGCCTGACCATGGGATTGGTCGGCACCTACGACATGGAAACGACCTTCATCGGCGATGCCTCGCTTTCCGGTCGACCGATGGGGCGCGTGCTCGATCCGCTACGGCAAATGGGAGTGCAGGTGCTTAAAGCGTCCCCCGGCGACCGCATGCCGATCACGCTGCAGGGTCCAAAACACGCCGCCCCCATCACCTACCGCGTGCCGATGGCCTCGGCCCAGGTCAAATCGGCCGTGCTCCTGGCCGGTCTCAACACGCCGGGCGTCACCACCGTCATCGAACCGGTGATGACGCGCGACCACACCGAAAAGATGCTGCAGGGCTTCGGTGCCAATCTGACGGTGGAGACAGACGAACGCGGTGTGCGCCACATCTTCATCGAAGGCCAGGGCAAGCTTACCGGCCAGACCATCGCCGTGCCGGGCGATCCGTCATCGGCCGGATTCCCGCTAGTGGCGGCGCTGGTCGTACCGGGCTCCGATATCGTGATCGAAAACGTGCTGATGAACCCGACCCGGACCGGGCTTTTGCTGACGCTTCAGGAAATGGGCGGCAATATCGAGGTACTCAACCCGCGTAATGAAGGCGGCGAGGACGTTGCCGACCTGCGCGTGCGCCACTCCGAACTGAAGGGCGTGGCGGTTCCGCCGGAACGCGCGCCATCGATGATCGACGAGTATCCGGTACTGGCCGTCGCCGCCTGCTTTGCCGAAGGCGAAACCCTGATGCAGGGCCTTGAGGAACTGCGAGTCAAGGAAAGCGACCGGCTGGCGGCGGTGGCCAACGGATTGAAACTCAACGGCGTCGACTGCACCGAAGGCGAAACCTTTCTTGCCGTTCGGGGCGTGCCCGGCGGCAAGGGGCTGGGCAATGCCATTGGCGAGGCCGTTAAAACCCACCTCGATCACCGCATCGCCATGAGTTTCCTCGTCATGGGCCTGGCCAGCGAAAAGCCGGTCACCATCGACGACCAGGCCATGATCGCCACAAGCTTTCCCGAATTCATGAGCCTGATGGGCGGGCTCGGCGCGCAAATCGATACCCCGGAGGTTGCGGCATGACCACTATCGGTGAAGCTCTCATCGCCCTTCTCGAAGCCCATGGCGTCGATACCGTCTTCGGCATCCCCGGCGTGCATACGGTCGAGCTTTACCGTGGCCTGGCACGCTCGAACATCCGCCACGTCACGCCCCGCCACGAACAGGGCGCCGGCTTCATGGCCGACGGGTATGCCCGCGCCTCGGGCCGGCCGGGCGTCGCCTTCGTCATCACCGGCCCGGGGCTGACCAACACCATCACCGCGATGGCGCAGGCGCGCGCGGATTCGGTGCCGATGCTGGTGATTTCCGGCGTCAACGCCGTGGATACACTGGGCAAGGGACTGGGTTTCCTGCACGAATTGCCCGACCAGCGCGGCATGATGGAAAAGGTGGCGCTGTTTTCGCAGCGCATCACCGAAGCAGATGATCTGCCGGCGGCGCTCGCACGCGCCTTCTCGCTGTTTGCAACGGCCCGGCCGGGGCCGGTCCATATCGAAATTCCGATCGACGTGATGGCCATGCCTGCCGATGGCCTGACGATGGCATCCGCCAACATGAAGCCCCCTGCCCTCAATCCGGCCGATATCGCCGAGGCCGTGCAACTTGCCGGAGCAGCAAGACGGCCGCTCATTCTCGCCGGCGGCGGCGCCAAGCAGGCCGAAACGCCGCTCAGGCGCCTTTCCGAACGGCTGGGCGCTCCGGTCGTGCAGACGGCCAATGCGCGCGGCCTCATGCATCGCCATCCCCTTTGTGTACCGGCCAGCCCCAGCCTGAAGGCGGTGCGCGCGCTGATTGCGCAAGCCGATCTGGTCATCGCTGCCGGTACCGAATTCGGCCCGACCGAATACGACATGTACAGCGACGGCGGTTTTCCGACTCCTGTCAATCTCGTGTACATCGACATCGGCGACGACCAGCTTGCCCGCCACAAGGCAAGCGTTTCCATTCACGCCGATTGCGGCGAGGCAATCGAAGCGCTGCTTACCGGGATCGAGAAGGCATCGGTGCCGGTATGCCCGGACGGTGCCGAGCGGGCCGCCACGACCCGCAAGGCGGCCCTTGACGGGATCGATCCGGCGATCCAGGCGCAGATACGTGTGGTAGAGACCATCCGCGACGCGCTGCCGGGCTCCATCATCGTCGGAGATTCCACGCAGCCGATCTATGCCGCCAATCTCTACTACGATCACGACCGGCCATCCGGCTGGTTCAATGCAGCCACCGGCTTCGGCGCGCTGGGTTTCGGCCCGCCGGCGGCAATCGGCGCCGCCCTTGCCGTGCCGGACGCTCCGGTGGTTTGCCTGACAGGCGACGGCGGCTTCCAGTTTACGCTACCGGAAATGGGTGCGGCGCTCGATGCCGAAGCGCCGGTGATCTTCGTGGTCTGGAACAACCGCGGTTATCGCGAGATCGAAACTTCGATGCGCGACGTCGGCGTAGAGCCGGTCGGCGTATCGCCGGAGCCACCGGACTTCTGCAAGCTTGCCGAGGCCTATGGCATCGCGTCTGAGCGGCTTTCGGATTCGAACGGACTGACCCAGGCCCTGCTGCGGGCCAAGGCTTCGAACCGCTCCTATCTTATAGAAATTTCGGTTGAGTGACGCCCCGTAAGGCGTAACAATTCCAGCTATTCGCGGAGCGATCGATCATGACAGCGACACTGCACGGCAAGCACATCGTCATCACAGGCGGCACCGGGTCGCTCGGCGGTGCGGTCGTGGCTAAACTGCTCGACGAGGGCGCCGTCTGCCATGTGCCGAATGCGCATGCGGCCGCACCCGCGCACTTCACCCTGACCGATAACGAACGGGTCAGGCTGGCGCATAATGTCGACCTCGCCGACCCCACCAAGGTCGAAGCCTTCTATGCCAAGATCCCGGAACTCTGGGCATCCATCCACCTGGCCGGCGGCTTTGCCATGGCGCCGATCGAAAGCACCGATCCCGCCGCCTTCGACGAGATGATGGACACCAATGCCCGCACCACCTTCCTGTGCTGCCGCGCGGCGGTCCGCTCCATGCTTGCCTCCGGTGCCGGAGGCCGCATCGTCAATGTCAGCGCCCGCCCCGGCCTCGATCCGAGACGCGGTGCCGGCATGGTCGCCTATACGGCAAGCAAGGCAGCGGTCGCGGCAATGACCGTGGCGCTGGCCGAAGAGGTGAAGGCCAGCGGCATTCTGGTCAACGCGATTGCGCCCTCGACGCTCGATACGCCCGCCAACCGCGCGGCAATGCCGAAAGCCGATTTCGGCAAATGGGTGGGGCTGGAAGCCGTCGCCGAGACGGTGGTGGCGCTCGTATCCACCCGAAACATCGTGACCAGCGGTGCGCTGGTGCCGCTCTACGGAAAAGCCTGAAACGGCCGGCAGATCGCGCTATTTGGGCTTCTTCGGCCCGCAACGCCGCGACAGGGAATCGTTCATCGCCGCGATCTTGCCGACAGCGGTATCGCGCTTCCGCCGCGTCTCGGAACGAAAATCAGGAACGATAGTGCCAAAACCCGTCCATATCGGCGTGAACGTTACCTTGGCGTCGGTGGGAACGCCGACTTCGCGCGCCAATTCGTTCCGTTGGCTGACCAATTGCTTGCATGGAACGTCGTCATAGACGATCGAGACGACCATCGTCGCTTCCTCGCGGGAGACCAGCGAATTTGCGCCGCAGCCGCTGAGGGTGAACAGGGCGGCGATCAGCACCAGATATTTCATGAACGAGTACCAGCATTGTTTGGATGCATAAAAGCATCACGGCGGCGCCGAGTCGAATCCCCTTGCCGGTTGTGAGCAGGCAAAACAGGCCGCGAAGCCGAAATCGGCCGATTATTCCTTCTCGTCGTCCATCAGGATACGCTCGGCTGCTCCGTCGAGGTCGTCGTACTGCCCGCTTTTCAACGACCAGAAGAAAGCGCCAAGGGCCGCCGCTCCCAGCAGCAGGGCCAGCGGAACGAGGAAAACGAGGCTGTTCATCGGGCCGTCGCCAAGGGCTGTGACAAAGCGGCCGAACGGCTGGGTCTCGCGCTGCGCGCCGGCTTCGCGGTCTTGCCGGCCTTCAGCCGCAGCGCGTTGACGACGACGAGCACCGACGACAGCGACATGGCGATCGCCGCGACCAGCGGCGTGACGTAGCCGGCGATGGCGATGGGCAGCGCGACGGCATTATAGGCGACGGCAAGAGCAAAATTCTGCCGGACCAGCCGGCTTGCCTGTCTGACGACGGCGAAGGCTGTCGGCACCGCATCGAGGCTCTCGTGCAAAAAGACGAAATCGGCGGCATTGCGGCCGATATCGGCGGCGGTTGCCGGCGCCATCGACACGTGAGCGGCCGCGAGTGCCGGGGCATCGTTGAGCCCATCACCGACCATGAGCACATGGCGGCCCGCCGCCGCGAGCGCCTCCAGGCGCCTGACCTTGGCGCCGGGCAGCATGGCGCCGGCGTATGTATCGATGCCGACCCTGGCCGCCGTTTCGGCCACCGCCGGTTCGCGATCGCCCGAAACGATCTCGATCCTCAGGCCGGCCGCCCGCAAGGTATCGACCGCCTCATATCCTCCGGGGCGAAGGGTGTCTTCGAAGGCAAAACCCGCCATCATCGCGCCGTCGCGGGACAGCACCGTCCCGCCTGCCGCTACCGCGCGATCGCCGGCCAGAGCCCAATCCGCCCGGCCGAGACGATAGAGAACCCCGCCCTGCCGGCCCTCGATGCCGAGGCCGGGATGCTCGGCTATCTCGGAAAAGCCGATGCCGGCAAGGCCGCGCTCCGTACCGACGGCAGCCAGCGCCCGCGAGAGAGGATGGCGCGAATGCACGGCCAGCGATGCGGCAAGGCCGAGTGCTTCAGGATCGAGCGAGGCTGCGTCGAGCAGGCGCGGCTTGCCCGATGTGAGCGTCCCGGTCTTGTCGAAGGCGACGGTATCCACCTCGGCCAGTCGCTCAATGCCCGAGCCATCCTTGACCATGATGCCGTTTTCAAACAGCCGGCGCGCCGCGATCACCTGTACGATCGGCACGGCAAGGCCAAGCGCGCAGGGGCAGGTGATGATGAGCACGGCGATGGCAATGCCGATGGCACGGTGCCAGTCGCCGGTGGCCAGCATCCAGCCGACGAAAGTCAGCAAGGCGGTAGCGTGAACAACCGGTGAATAAAGTCGTGCAGCACGATCGGCCAAACGCCGGTAACGGGCGCGGCCGCCTTCCGCCGCTTCCATCAGGCGCACCATTTCCGCCAGGAACGAACTTTCCGCCCGCGCCGTCACTGCGATCGTCAACGGCCCAGTCAGGTTGAGCGTGCCGGCCCGCACCGCGACGCCCGGCTCGACGCGGCTCGGCGCGCTTTCGCCGGTGGCAATAGCGCAATCGAGGTCCGATACGCCTTCGGCAACGGTTCCATCCACAGGCACGCGGTCGCCCGCGACAAGCAGCACGCGCATGCCCGGCTCGATCTCGGCTACCGGCAGGTAGTCGCGGCTGCCGTCGGCACGCTGCACGGTTGCGCCGCGCGGGCTGAGCCTAACCAGGCCGCGCACCGCTGCGCGCGCCTTCTCGCGCATCACATGGTCGAGCGTTCGCCCGATCAGCAGGAAGAAGACCAGCGTCGTCGCGGCATCGAAATAGGCGTGTTCGCCATGGTGCAGCGTGTCGTAGAGACTGAGGCCGAAGGCCAGCGAAATGCCGATGGAGATCGGCACGTCCATGTTGGTGCGGCCGTTCTTCAACACGCCCCAGGCAGAACGGAAGAATACCCGGCCCGAACAGGCGAGCGCCACCAGCGCCAGTGCCGCCGAAATCCAGTGAAACGCCTGCCTCGTGTCGGCGTCGGCCCCCGACCAGACCGAGACCGACAGGAGCATGATGTTCATGGAGCAGAAGCCGGCAACGCCAAGCGCGCGAATGAGGCGCGAAAGCTCCGGATCGCCCTTGTCGTCACCGGGCTCGAACAGGTGTGCCTGATAGCCGATGCCGTCCAGCGCCTCGATCATCGACGGGGCGGCATCACCCCGCCACTTCACGCTGGCGCGCCGGGTGGACAGGTTGACGCGGGCGTGCTCGACGCCGGGCAACCGGCCAAGGCAGCGTTCCACGGCCTGGATGCAGGCCGCGCAATGCATGGCCGGCACAGACAGGTCGGTCTGATGCAGGCCGTCGCCGAGGTCGCGGCTGGCCAGCCGGATTTCCTCCGGCGAACAGGTAGTCGAGTCTGCCGCAGCCTCGACGCCCGGCGCGCAGCAGCTCATCTGATCGCCTTGTAGGCATGCCATGTGGCATGGCCAAGCAGCGGGAAGATGATGATCAAGCCCAAAAGGCCGGTGGCGACGGCGACAACGAAGAGAACCGAAACGATCGCCCCCCACATCACCATCACCGGCAAGTTTCGCCAGACCATGGAGATCGATGTGCCCATAGCGGTGAAGGCGTCGACGCTCTGGTCGAGCAGCATCGGCACGGCAAAGACGCTGATGGCGAAGGAGAAGGCGGCGAACAGGCCGCCGACAACCGTGCCGACCAGCAGCATGCCCCAGCCTTCAGGCGTGGCGACCAGCATTTCGGCGACATGGTCGAGGCCCGGAAACGGCAGTAGCCCGAAGAACAGCGCATAGACGATGACCGCGGCGCGATTCCAGACCAGCATCAGCAGGCACAGGATCGCACCCGTATAGAGAACCTGCGCGCCAGAACGCGTGTTCACGAACAGCATCCGGGAAAGGCTCACAGGTTCGCCGGTCTCGATGGCACGGCTCTTCTGGTAAAGGCCGATGGCAACCAGCGGGCCGACGACCATGAAGCCGGAAAGCGCGGGGAACAGAATGTAGTCCAGTTCGAACGCGAACAAGCCCCAGACGATGCCGGCGGAAAGCGCGAACACGACCAGCCCATAAGCCAGACTGGGTCCCGGCCTGTTCCACAGGTCGCGCCAGCCATGGGCAAGCCAGCCGAAGGCGGCACTTGCCGGCAGATTGCGCTGGCGCTGAACGGAAAGCGGGATGGGCAACGTATCCGAATGATCTACTGACGGCATTGAAGCTATCCTTTCCGGTTCAACAGGCGGAGCGCGCCGCCCTGAGCGGGGCGCCTTCGACACCGACTTCCTTGGCATGCGGCACGCAGTCCGGCTGCGACGTCACGGCGACATAGACAAGATGAGCGTTGGCACCGATGAAGACGGCGACGACCAGTGCCGCCAGCGCCAGGGCAAGCACGATGCCCTTGCGTGCCGGACGCTTCGCCCCTGTCCCAGCGGCCGCGCTCATTTACCATCGCTCGGCAGCGTGTGGACGTAGAGGGTCAACAATTTGATCTGCAGCGGCGACAGCCGCTCACCCCAATGCGGCATGTGGCCCTGCCGACCGGAATAAACGCTCGAATAGACCGATTGCTCGTCACCGCCGTAGATCCAGCTCTTGTCGGTCAGGTTCGGCGCGCCGACATCGCGGCTGCCCTTGGCGTCCTCGCCGTGGCAGGCCACGCAATTATCGGCGAACACCTGCTTGCCCGCCTCGATCCGGCCGGCATTGCCCTCGGTCGGCAGCGCGCCCGACAGCGAGCGCACATAGGCGACGACGTTTTCGATTTGGGTACGCTCGAGCATGGCGTCGCGGCCGAACGCCAGCATCTGCGAGGTGCGGGTGTCGTCGTTGGTCGAGTTGATGCCGATGCGGATCGTCTCCTCGATGGTTTCAGGCTCGCCACCCCACAGCCACGCCTTGGCGGCAAGGTCCGGGAAGCCCGGCCCGCCGGTGGCGCCGACGCCGTGGCAGGCAGCGCAATTGTCGTCAAACAGTCTGCGCCCCGCCTCCTCGACCGGCTGCATGAGCGCCGGATCGGCCTCTATGTCGGCATAACTCATTGCCTCTACCTTGCCGGTCCACGCCTCGGCGCGCTTGGCGTCGGCCTTGGCCACCTGCTCGGTCACGAAGTTGCGCTGGTCGAAACCAGTGATGCCTTTGGTGTAGGTGCCGCCCAGCGGCCATGTCGGGAAAAGCACCCAGCAGATCACAGCGAAAACCATGGCGGCCGCCAGAAAGGCGAGCACCACCCTGGGGATCGGTGTCTCGAGCTCCTCGATGCCGCTCCATTCGTGACCGGTGGTCGTGCGCCCGGTGACCGGATCGTGCTTGACTATACCCACTGCCCTATCTCCACGGCATTCTGTTCACGGCCTTTCCAGGTGGCCCTGGCCCCTATTCAAGCGGCTTGTCGTCCTTGTCGAGGATGCTCTTCTTGGCCCGGTCGAAGCGTTTCCGGTTGGATGGCCACAGCGCATAAATCAACACGCCGATCGCAAAGGCGATGAAGTAGAACAGCCCCCAGCTTTTCGCGATCCCGACAAGCGTCTGATGGTCGACATCCATCTCTATTCACCGGCCGGTTCGGACTTCGCATAGGCGACGTCGGTAAGCTTCCCGAGTATCTGCAGGTAGGCGACCAGCGCATCCATTTCGGTCACCCGCGCGGCATCGCCGTCGAAAGCGCGCACCTGCGTTGCGGCGCCATAGCGCTCCGTCAACCCGTCCACGCCGGGGCTGTCCGGCGTCGCCTGTGCGTAAGCATCCTTGGCCGCGGCGTCGATCATCTCCGGTGTATAGGGAACACCGACGTCCTTCTGAGCCCTCAGATGCAGGCCGAGATCGTCGATCTTGAGCTCGTTGCGCGTCAGCCAGCCATATTTCGGCATGACCGACCCCGGCACGACATCGCGCGGATTGATGAGATGGGCGACATGCCAGGCATCGGAATATTTATCGCCGAGGCGGGCAAGATCGGGCCCGGTGCGCTTCGAACCCCACAGCATCGGATGATCGTATTTCGATTCGACAGCCAGCGAATAGGGACCGTAGCGCTCGACCTCGTCGCGCAGGGTACGGATCATCTGGCTGTGGCAGGCGTAGCAGCCCTCGCGGATGTAGATGTCGCGTCCGGCCAGTTCCAGCGGCGTGTATACGCGCATGTCGGGCGCATCCTCGACCGTTTCGTGGATGGTGAACAGTGGCGCGATCTCGACGAAGCCGCCGATCGAGGCGACAGCCAGGATAGCAAGAACCAGGCTGATCGAGTTGCGTTCAAGCTTGCGATGGAAAAATTCGCGCATGGTCGGTTATTCTCCGGCCTGGATGGCATCACGGGCAAACAGGGGAACGTCGGCGTCCTCCTGAAGGCGGGCGGCGTCGGCGCGAGCCTCGCGGATCGTCATCCAGATATTATAGGAACAGACGACCGCGCCGGTGAGGAACAACAGGCCACCGAAGGCACGGGCGATGTAGTAGGGGTGCATCGCCTCGACCGTTTCCAGGAAGGAATAGGCCAGCGTCCCGTTCTCGGTATAGGTGCGCCACATCAGGCCCTGAATGATGCCCGAATTCCACATCGCGAAGACGTAGACGATGGCTCCCGACAGGGCGAGCCAGAAGTGCACCTCGATCAGCTTCGGCGAATACATGGTCTTGCGCTTCCACATCCATGGCACCAGCGCATAGAACGCGCCGAAGACGATCATCGAATTCCAGCCGAGCGTACCGGCGTGGACGTGGCCGACCGTCCAGTCGGTATAGTGGGAAAGCGCGTTGACCGGGCGGATCGCCATGAACGAGCCCTCGAAGGTGGCGAGGCCGTAGAACACCGCCGCCACCATCATGAAGCGCAGCGTGGCGTCGTCGCGCACCTTGCCCCAGGCGCCGTTCAGCGTCGCCAGCGCGTTGCCGGCCGAGGCCCAGGAAGGCACGAGCAGCATGATGGAAAACGACATGCCGAGCGTCTGCACCCATTGCGGCAGCGCCGTGTAGTGCAGGTGGTGGGAACCCGCCCACATATAGAAGAAGGTGATGCCCCAGAACGAGATGATCGACAGCCGATAGGAGAAGATCGGCCGGCCGGCACGCTTGGGCAGGTAGTAATACATCATGCCGAGAAAGCCGGCAGTGAGGAAGAAGGCGACGGCGTTATGGCCGTACCACCACTGCGTCATCGCGTCCTGCACGCCCGAGAACAGCGAGTAGCTCTTGGCCGAGCTCCAGGAAATCGGCACCGCGAGGTTGTTGACGATGTGCAGCACCGCCACCACCAGGATGAAGGCCATGTAGTACCAGTTGGCGACGTAGATATGGGGCTCCTTGCGCCGCGCCAGCGTGCGCAGGTAAATCCCGAAATAAACCACCCATACCACCACCAGCCAGATGTCGGCGTACCATTCAGGCTCGGCATATTCCTTCGACTGGGTGACGCCCATGAAGTAGCCGCTCACCGCCAGGATGCAGAACAGGTTGTAGCCGAGCAGGACGAACCACGGGCTCAGCTGGTCTGGCAGGCGGGCGCGCGAGGTGCGCTGGAGCACATGGTAGGAGGTGGCGATCAGCGCGTTGCCACCAAAGCCGAAGATGATGCCGGTCGTATGCACCGGGCGGATGCGCCCGAAACTCGACCAGGCGGCGTCGAAGGTGAGGTCCGGCCAAGCAAGCAGCGAAGCCACCCAGACGCCGAAAAACATGCCGAACAGCGCCCAGATCATGGTCAGGACGATGCCGACCTTGGTCGGGTCGTCAAAATAGTGCGAAAGCCGCTCCGGATCGGGTTCGGGCGCGTAATAGCCGGCGATCACCACGAAGGCCAGCGCGATGCTGAAGATCATGACGATGATGCCGTGGACGCCGAGCGGATCGCCGCGGCCACCGGCAGCCATCGCCAGTCCGCAAAGGGCGGCCAGCACAAGAATAATCAGCGCATATTGGCGTTCGGTGAGCGTCAGTTGCGATACCATCATGTACCCTGTGCGTGAGTTGGGCGGCCAGAACGGGTTGTGTAACTGGGCCAGCCTATCAATTCTTTGTGCTGGCGCAACTAAGCCATCATGCCACTGCGCCCGTTGGTCGCGCTCGGCAGGCATTGCCATACAGGCCTGTTTGCTATCGACAATCGCGCCTCGGACGGCTAGGCCACGAGGCCAAGCATACCAAGCAGCGAGAGCCAATCATGACCGGCAAGACCCTGATCGCGCCATCGGTGCTGGCGTCGGATTTTTCGAAACTGGGCGACGAGGTCGAGGCGGTGACGCAGGCCGGTGCCGACTGGATTCACCTCGACGTGATGGACGGGCACTTCGTGCCCAACATCACCTTCGGACCGCCGGTGATCAAGGCGATCCGCAAGCGCACCGAGGCTTTCTTCGACTGCCATCTGATGATCGCGCCGGCCGACCCCTATCTCGCCGCCTTCGCCGATGCCGGCTGCGACGGCATGACCGTCCATGCCGAAGCCGGTCCGCATCTCGACCGCTCGCTGCAAACCATCCGCAATCTCGGCAAGAAGGCCGGCGTTTCGCTTAACCCGGCGACGCCGGAAAGCGCGATCGAATACGTGCTCGACAGGCTCGACCTCATCCTGATCATGACGGTCAACCCAGGCTTCGGCGGACAGGCGTTCATCCCGGCCATGGTCGACAAGGTCAGGCGGGTCAAGGCAATGATCGGCGACAGGCCGATCCACATCCAGATCGACGGCGGCGTTTCGCCACAAACGGCGCCGCTGGTTGCGGCGGCGGGCGCGAATGTTCTGGTCGCCGGTGCCGCAATCTTCAAGGGCGACAGCGTCGAGGCCTATCGAAAGACCATTTCGGCCATCAGGGACGCGGCGGACGCGGCAGCCTGATTCAGTCAGTGGGCGGCTGAGAAAGCCTTCCCGCCTTCGATCCACACGCCTGTCACGCCGAGATCGTCGGAGAGGCCGACTATGTTGGCCGCCATCCCCTTTACCAACCGTCCAAGCCGGTGCGATTGTCCGACCGCCTGCGCCGGATAGAGTGAGGCCATGCGCAGCGCCTCGCCAAGATCGAGGCCGATGGTGCGGTGGGCGAAACGCACCGCAGAAATCATGTCGAGATCGGCTCCGGCCAGCGTGCCGTCGGCCAGCGTCAGGCGGCCGTCCTTGCGATGGATCACCCGCCCGTTCAGCGTGAACGATTTCATATCGGTGCCGATCGTCGCCATGGCATCGGTGACGAGGAAAATTTTCGCCGGTCCCCGCTTGGCACGCAGCGCGATGCCGATCGTCGCCGGATCGACATGAACGCCATCGGCGATCAGGCCCGCGAACAGCGCATCGCTGTCGATGGCCGCGCCCGCCAGCCCCGGTTCACGGTTGCCAATCTGGCTCATGGCATTGAACAGGTGCGTGACCATCGAAGCGCCCGCCGCAACGAAGGCGTTAGCCGTCGCATAGTCGGCATTGGAATGGCCGAGGCTGACGACGACACCTGCCTGCGCCAAGGCGGCGACTCGCTGCGGGTCCACCGATTCCGGCGCGACGGTGGTCAAGAGCACGGACAATTGCGCCCGCGCAGCAATCAATGCCGCCTGGTCGGCATCCGTCATCGGGCGGATCAGCTTCGGGTCGTGCGCGCCCTTGCGCGCCAACGACAGGTGCGGCCCTTCCAGATGCAGGCCGAGAAAGCCCGGCATCTTCCGGCGCGAGGCTTGCGCGCCAGCCGCGATGGCGGCAGCAGTGACTTCCGGCGTATCGGTGATCAGCGTCGGCAACAGCGCGGTGGTTCCGAAAGTCGCATGCGCCCGGCAGATCGTCTCGATCGTATCGACGTCGGGGTGATCGTTCAGCATAACGCCGCCGCCGCCATTAACCTGGAGATCGACAAAGCCGGGGGCAAGGATGCCGCCACCGGTCGCAACGGTTTCCATGTCGGCCGGAACGGCACTCGCCGCTAAGATTCCCTCGATCTCACCGCCATAGACGGCCAACGCAGCATCGTCGTGCCAGGCGTCGCCGTCGAAGATACGTGATCCGACAAGGGCGAAACGGCGGTTCATCGCGTTTCCGTCACCTTGTTGAGATGCGGCGGCACATCCGGGTCGAGGCCCCGGTGGCGGGCGAAGGCTTCGACGAAGGCGTAAAACGACACGATCAGCGCCAGCGGATCGGTCAGCGGATGGCCGGTCGCGGAGAATGGCAAGCCGTGCGCCTTTTCGGCTTTATCGCTCGTCACGAAAACCGAAGCGCCCATGCCGGCCAGACTGTCGCTGGCTTCGGTAATGGAGGGCTCGGAAGCGTCGCGGGCGGAGAGCGCCAGCACCGGAAAGCCGGGGACGACCAGCGCCATCGGCCCATGGATCACTTCGGCCGCGCTATAGGCCTCGGCGTGTACGCGGCAGACTTCCTTGAACTTCAGCGCGGCTTCGTTGGCCATGGCGAGCGATGGCCCGCGCCCGAGCACGAACAGCGACTGACCTTGCGGGATTGAGGCGGCAACCGGCATCCAGTCGCAGCCGATTGCCCTCTCGAAGGCTTCGGGCAGGCGCGCAAGGGCCGCCAGAAGGATCGCATCGTCGGTGCAATGCGCCATCAGGGCGAGACCCGCGACCGCTGAATTGACGAAGGTTTTCGTCGCGGCGACGCTACGCTCCGGCCCTGCCAATATGTCGATGGCATGGTCGCAGGCGCGCGCCAGCGGCGAATCGGCTGTGTTCGTCAACGCAATCGTCAACGCCCCGCCAGCACGGGCGGTTTCGGTCAGCGCCACAATGTCCGGGCTTTTGCCCGACTGCGATATGGCAAGGCAGGCCGAGCCTTTGAGCTTGAGTTTTGTGCCATAGATCGAAGCGACCGAGGGACCGACCGAAGCGACGGCAAGCCCAGCGGTCAGTTCCACCGCATATTTCATGAAGGTCGCGGCATGATCGGAAGAACCCCGCGCCACGGTGACGATGAAATGCGGGTCGCGTTCGCGGATGCCGCGCCCGGCCTCGCTCAGCGCCGCCCCGGAGCGATCCAGCAACCGTGCCACGGCCTGCGGTATCTCCTCGATCTCACGGCGCATATGGGTGATGGTTCCGGTCATAGCTTCGCTCCGCTGTCGCCCGGTTCGGCCAGCCTCAGTTCGGCGACGAAATCATAGGCGTCGCCGCGATAGATCGACCGGGTGAATTCGATGACCTTGCCGCTGGCAAGGTATGAGATGCGCTCGATATGAAGGCCGGCCGAACCAGGTGCCACCTCCAGCAGGCGGGCGTCGATGTCGCCCAGATTGGCCGCCGAAATGCGCTGCACCGCCCGAACCGGCCGGTTGCCGGTTGCCTGAAGAGCAGCGTAAAGCGAGGAAACCACGGCACCGGGATCGGGCAATGAGCGCGCCGAGAGGGCCGCGCGCTCGATCGCCAGCGGCGTATCGTCGGCGATGCGCAGCCGCGCCACCCGCGCCACCAGTTCATTAGACGACAGGCCGAGCACCATCATCTCCTCCGGCGACGGCGCGTAAAGCCCACGGTCGAGCCATTCAGAGCGCACGCTCATGCCGCGCCGGGCCATATCTTCGGTGAACGAGGTCAATCGCGACAGCGACTGCTCGACCCGGTCCACGCGCGGCGCGACAAAGGTGCCGGAGCCATGGCGCTGGACCAGTATGCCGCTCTTTACGAGGTTCTGCACCGCCTTGCGCACGGTGACGCGCGAAATATCGGCTTTGAGCGCGATGTCGCGCTCCGAGGGTAGCGCATCGCCCGGCCCGATGAGGCCACGATTGACGGCATCCTCGATGCTCTTCTTCAATTGCAGGTAGAGCGGCGCGCCACCTTGCGCCGGTTGCCGCAGCGTCGAAAAAATCTGGTCGGCGACCTCAACCATGGGCAACCCCGGAAGGATTCGCGAAAGCGCGCACCGCCATCTGCACCGCACCGGAAAGCGCATCGCCGAGTGGTTCACGCAGCAGGACCTGGTAGCGGCCCGACAGGCGCGGCGCATAAAGCGGCGCCAGCCCGCCAAGCAGGCAAAGCGGCGCATCGTCGGCAAGATCAAGCGCGGCGAGTGCTGCCTCGACATCGGCGACCGCCTTGTCGACAATCCATGTGGCGACCGTGTCGCCCCTGGCAGCATGTTCGAACACCTTTGGCGCGAATCCGCCGAAGTCGCCGGGTTTGGCGTTGGTGGTGAACTCCACCACGTCTTCGGGGCGATTGCGGAACACCGCCAGCATTTCTCTGGTCAGCGGCGAGTCGGCACGGATGCCGTCATGGGCAAGCAGGGTCTGTTCCAGCAAATCGCGGCCGATACGTCCGCCGCCGCCTTGGTCGCCGATCTGGAAGCCCCAGCCGCCGATGGCCCGCGCTTTGCCCTTCTGCCGGACCATATAGGCCGTGCCGGTGCCGAGGATCGCCATGGCGCCATCATGCGGGCCGACAGCGCCTTCCAGCGCGATTTCGGCGTCTGTCTCGACGCGGCTTTGGCTGAATGGCAGAATCGCCTGCAATTGCTGCCTGTAGGTGCCGACATTGGCCCCGGCCAGGCCGAGAACCGCTGGCGTTTGCGTTATCAATTCAGGATCCTGGCCGGCTTCGACAAAAGCCCGCCTGGCCGCCTCCGAGATGTTGGTGCGGGCGCCGGTAAGATCCGTGCGGATATTGGCGGCGCCGCTTTTGGCGCGACCGACAATGACGCCATCCGCCGTCGCAAGAGCCGCCCTGCAACTGGTGCCGCCGCCATCGATGCCAAGCACGAAATCCACTGCGTTTCTCCTCCGCCATCATGATACCAATAAAATACCAATAGCCAAGCGTTAATTCCTGTTTCAAAAACTTTAACACATATCATATTGAAAATCATGGATTTATCTGGTGGCTGCGAATATCTGACCCGGAAAATCGTTAATCTATGTAGACAAGTGGTATTTTTTTGGTATCGTCCAAGTGGAGGAGAAATCGGGATGGCTGAAACGCGCACCGAAGCGCTGCACCAGAATGCAGGAGGGCTGGATATCCAGGCCCCCGCAGCGATCCTGTCCGCTCTAGCCAATTCGCAGGTCGAGGCGGCGGCGGCCGTTCGCGGCGCTATCCCTGAAATTGCCATCGCAGCCGAAATCGTGGCCGAAACGCTTCGCGGCGGCGGCAGGCTCGCTTACGCTGCGGCCGGCAGTTCGGGCCTGATGGCGCTGGCCGACGCGCTTGAACTGCCGGGCACGTTCGGCATCGCGCGTGACCGCATCGCCATCCTGATCGCGGGCGGCGACGAAGCTTTCAGAACGCTTGCCGGCGGGCCGGAAGACGATACAGAAGAGGCAGCGCGAGCCGTCGCCAGTGCGGGCCTCGGTGCAAAGGACTGCCTGATCGCCATTTCCGCCAGCGGCACCACGCCCTATGCGGTGCGGGCGCTGGAGGAAGCAAACCGCCAAGGCGTCGCGACGATCGCCATCGCCAACAATTCCGGCACCCCGCTGCTGAAGCTTGCCGGCACCGCCATCCTCTTGGAAACGCCGCCGGAAGTGATCGCCGGCTCGACGCGCATGGGTGCCGGCACCGCACAGAAAATAGCCCTCAACATGTTGTCCACGCTGGCGGCCGTCCATCTCGGCCATGTCCACGACGGCTATATGGTCAACCTCCACGCCGACAACATCAAGCTGCGCGACCGCGCCGCGCGCATCGTCGCGGCGATCACCGGGCGCGACAATGCCGAAGCCGAACGCCTGCTCGAACAAAGTGGCGGCGCGGTCAAGGTCGCCGTACTGCTCGCAGCCGGCGCCGGCAGTGCCGACGCGGCCGCGAAAATACTGGAAGGGACCGGCCAAAAGCTACGGCCGGCCCTTTCCGCTATCGAGGGGAGCAGGCGGTAGGAAACCTCCGCTCTCATCAAAAACCGAACCTGACAAAGGTCAACAGGGAGACTGAAAATGACACCGAAACTACTGACGGCATTGCTGCTGGGTTCCAGCATTCTCGCTTCCACAGGAGCGGCCTTCGCCGAGGACGTGACGCTCACCATCGAAAGCTGGCGCAACGACGACACCCAGATCTGGCAGAGCCAGATCATCCCGGCCTTCGAAAAGGCCAATCCGGGCATCAAGGTGGTGTTCGCGGCCGCAGCACCCACCGAATACAATGCGGCGCTCAACGCCAAGCTCGCGGCCGGTTCGGCCGGCGACCTGATCACCTGCCGTCCGTTCGACGCCTCGCTCGATCTTTTCAACAAGGGCTATCTCAGCCCCGTCGACGACATCGACGGCATGAAGAATTTCTCCGACGTAGCCAAGGCGGCATGGCAGACCGACGACGCCAAGACCACGTTCTGCGTGCCGATGGCCTCGGTCATCCACGGCTTCATCTACAACAAGGACGCTTTCGACCAGCTCAAGATCACGCCGCCGAAGACGGTGGACGAGTTCTTCGCCACGCTGCAGAAGATCAAGGACGACGGCACCTTTGTTCCGCTGGCCATGGGCACCAAGGACCAGTGGGAAGCCGCCACCATGGGCTACCAGAACATCGGCCCCAACTACTGGCACGGTGAGGAAGGCCGCAAGGCACTGATCGCCGGCACGCAGAAGCTGACCGACCCCCAATGGGTCGCGCCGCTGGAGCAACTGGCCAAATGGGGTCCGTTCATGGGCGACGGCTTCCAAGCGCAGGCCTATCCGGACAGCCAGAACATGTTCACGCTCGGCCGCGCCGCGATCTATCCTGCCGGTTCGTGGGAAATCTCGGTGTTCAACACGCAGGCGCAGTTCAAGATGGGCGCTTTCCCGCCGCCGCTGCCCAAGGAAGGCGACAAGTGCTATCTCTCCGACCAGCCGGACCATGCCATCGGCATCAACGCCAAGTCGGCGCATCCTGAAGAGGCCAAGAAATTCCTGGCATGGGTGGCTTCCAAGGAATTCGCCGAAATCTATGGCAACGCCCTGCCGGGCTTCTTCCCGTTGACCAGCGAGGCGGTGGAACTGAAGGACCCGCTGGCGAAGGAATTCCTGAGCTGGCGCAAGAGCTGCGAGCCGACCATGCGCTCGACCTACCAGATCCTGTCGCGCGGCACGCCTAACCTCGAAAACGAGACCTGGGTCGCCGCCGCCAACGTGATCAACGGCACCGAGACGCCGGAAGCTGCTGCCAAGAAGCTGCAGGACGGCCTCGACAGCTGGTACAAGCCGGCCAAGTAAGCCAAACGCCTGCAAGGCCGGGTGTCGCGCCCGGCCTTGCAGTAATTTGCAATTGCCCATGCTTTCCTTCGGCCTTAACCTCCTGGTGCAGACTGTGGGAGGGATTGTCGAGCGGGCTTTAGCCCTGCCTTTTCAGGCCTTACTTTGAGCATGAAGCGCCGGCCGTGCGTGCCGGTGAGGGCTGCCCACCTCTCCTTAACGAACCGAACAACAGCGGGACCGACCGATGGCCGTAGCCACAAAACCGAAAAGGCCGTTCCGCTGGCACATCATCGTGTTTCTGGCGCCGGCGGTGCTGGTCTACACCGCTATCATGATCCTGCCGCTTGCCGGCACCCTGCAATTTTCTCTGTTCCGCAATGTCGAGCAATCGCAGGTCTTCGTCGGCTTCGACAATTTCCGCACGCTGTTCGGCGATCCGCGCTGGTCGTCCGGATTCTGGAATGCGCTCAGGAACAACACCTGGTTCTTTATCGTCCATATGCTGGTGCAGAATCCGATTGGCGTCATGCTCGCCGCTCTTCTGGCGAGCCCGAAACTTCGCTTCTCGGCCTTCTACCGCACGGCGATCTTCGTTCCGACCATCCTTTCCTTCGTCATCGTCGGCTTCGCCTGGAAGCTCATCCTGTCGCCGCTGTGGGGTGTCGCGCCCAACCTGCTCGACCTGATCGGCCTGAAAAGCCTGTTCACGCCGTGGCTCGGCAAGGAAGCCTATGCGCTGACCACGCTCGCGCTTATCTCGGTGTGGCAGTTCGTCGGCATTCCGATGATGCTGATCTACGCCGCGCTGCTGACCATTCCCGACGAGGTGATTGAGGCCGCCGAATGCGACGGTGTCACCGGCATGGCGCAGTTCTGGAAGATCAAGCTGCCGCTGATCCTGCCTTCCATCGGCATCATCTCGATCCTGACTTTCGTCGGCAATTTCAATGCCTTCGACCTGATCTATTCGGCGCAGGGCGCGCTTGCCGGGCCGAATTATTCGACCGACATTCTGGGCACTTTCCTCTACCGCGCCTTCTTCGGCTTCCAGTTGCAGATCGGCGACCCGAACATGGGCGCCACAATCGCCACCATGATGTTCCTCATCATCCTGATCGGTGTCTCCATCTACCTGTTCGGCATCCAGACGCGGCTGCGTCGGTATCAGTTCTGAGGAAAGCGAAGATGAGCCGCGCCACTACCTCGCTTCCACGCACCCTTGCCGCCCACGCGGTACTGATCGCCTATACGGTCATCGCGCTGTTTCCCGTGCTGGTTATCGTCGTCAACTCGTTCAAGTCGCGCGGCGCCATCTTCCGGACGCCTCTGGCGCTGCCGGGGCCGGAAACCTTCGACCTCATCGGCTACGCCACGGTGCTCTCGCAGGGCAATTTCCCGCTCTATTTCTGGAACAGTCTGGTGGTGACGGTAGCGTCGCTGTTCTTCGTGCTTCTGTTCGGCGCGATGGCGGCTTTCGCGCTGTCGGAATACCGCTTCCGTGGCAACACCATGATGGGGCTTTACCTGGCGCTCGGCATCATGATCCCGATCCGGCTCGCTACCGTCGCCATCCTGCAATTGATGGTGGCGAGCGGGCTGGTCAATACGCTGACGGCGCTGATCCTCGTCTATACCGCGCAGGGCCTGCCGCTGGCGGTCTTCATCCTGTCGGAATTCATGAAACTGGTGTCCGAAGACCTGAAGAATGCCGGCCGCATCGACGGGCTGTCGGAATACCGTATCTTCTTCCGACTGGTGCTGCCGCTGGTGCGGCCGTCGCTCGCCACCGTCGCCGTCTTCACCATGATCCCGATCTGGAACGATCTGTGGTTTCCGCTGATCCTGGCGCCGGCCGAAAGCACCAAGACCGTCACGCTCGGCGCGCAACTGTTCCTTGGCCAGTTCGTCACCAACTGGAACGCGGTGCTGGCGGCGCTGTCGCTCGCCATCCTGCCAGTCATGATCCTCTACCTCATCTTCTCGCGGCAGTTGATCCGCGGCATCACCGCAGGAGCCGTCAAGTGAACGATAAAGTACCCGTCAGCGTCGTTGTCGCGGGCCTGGGCAATATGGGGCGCAGCCATGCGCTCGCTTACGAAACCAACCCCGGCTTCCGCATCGCGGCCCTCGTCAACCGCTCCGACGTCGCGTTGCCGGCGGCACTTTCCGGTTACGAGATCCGCCGCTCGTTTGACGACGCGCTGCGCGACGAAAAACCCGATGTCGCCTGCATTGCCACCTATTCCGACAGCCATGCCGATTATGCCGTGCGGGCACTGGAGGCGGGCTGTCACGTCTTTGTGGAAAAGCCGCTGGCAACCACGGTCAAGGATGCGCAGCGCGTGGTCGACGCGGCAAAAGCCAACGGCAAAAAGCTGGCGATCGGCTACATATTGCGCCACCACCCTTCCTGGATGCGGCTGATCGCCGAGGCGCGCAAGCTCGGGCCACCCTACGTGTTCCGTATGAACCTCAACCAGCAGTCGTCGGGCGCAACCTGGGAAACGCACAGGCAGTTGATGCAGACCACCTCGCCCATCGTCGATTGCGGCGTGCATTATCTCGACGTCATGCTGCAGATCACCGACGCCAAGCCCATAGAGGTGCGCGGCATGGGTGTGCGGCTCACCGACGAGGTCGCCGCGGGCATGTATAATTACGGGCATTTGCAGGTGCTGTTCGACGACGGTTCGATCGGCTGGTACGAGGCTGGGTGGGGGCCGATGATTTCCGAAACCGCCTTCTTCGTGAAGGACGTCATCTCGCCCAATGGCTGCGTCTCGATCGTCATGGCGGAGGGTGCGAAGTCCGACGACATCGACACCCACACCAAAACCTCGACCATCCGCCTGCATAGTGCGGCGACGGGGCCGGACGGCAAATTCGTCAAGCCGGACGAACTGCTTTCCATGCAGGGCGAGCCTGGCCACCAGGAACTGTGCGATCTCGAACAGGCGTTCCTGCTCAAGGCGATCCGCGAGGATATCGACCTGACACGCCACATGGACGATGCGGTGCGCTCGCTTGCCGTCTGTCTCGCCGCCGATGAGAGCGTGCGCACCGGCGCCGCCGTCAAACTATAGGGACTATGCCGTGGGCTCACTGACCATCGAAAATGTGAAAAAGGCGTTCGGGCCGGTGGAGGTGCTGAAAGGCATCGACCTCGAAGTGACCGACGGCGAGTTCGTCGTCTTCGTGGGGCCGTCCGGCTGCGGAAAATCGACGCTGCTGCGCGTCATCGCCGGACTAGAGGATTCGACCTCGGGCCGCGTCGTCATCGACGGACAGGACGTTACCGCCATACCGCCGGCCAAGCGCGGCATCGCCATGGTGTTCCAGACCTATGCGCTCTATCCGCACCTGACGGTGAAGAACAATATGGGGCTCGGCCTCAAGCAGGCGGGAGCGCCGGCGGCCGAAATCGACAAACGCATCAATGCTGCGTCCGCCATGCTGTCGCTAGAGCCCTATCTTCAGCGCCGCCCGGCAGAGTTATCCGGCGGCCAGCGCCAGCGCGTGGCCATCGGCCGCGCCGTAGTGCGTGAGCCTAAACTGTTCCTGTTCGACGAACCGCTGTCGAACCTCGACGCTGCGTTGCGCGTCAACACGCGGCTGGAGATCGCGCAACTGCATCGCCGGCTAAAGGCGACGATGATCTACGTCACCCACGACCAGGTCGAGGCGATGACGCTGGCCGACAAGATCGTGGTGCTGAACGCCGGTCGCATCGAGCAGATCGGCAAGCCGATGGAGCTTTACAATTCGCCGGCCAACGAGTTCGTCGCCGGCTTCATCGGTTCACCCAAGATGAACTTCATCGACGGCGCGCGGCTTGGCGAGCGCGTCAAGACGGTCGGCGTGCGGCCCGAGCACATATCGGTCGATCCGGGCAAGGGCGACTGGAAGGGCACCGTCGTCCATGCCGAGCATCTTGGCGCCGACACCAACCTCTATCTCGATTGTGAGAAGGCGGGCCTGATCACG
>JBARYG010000202.1:0-59027 GCA_049647745.1 Mesorhizobium sp. | reverse complement strand
GCATCGCACAGCCACGGCAAGCGCGGCGTGCCCGGCATCGAGGCAATCATCGCGGTGGCCTCGGGCAAGGGCGGCGTCGGCAAATCGACCACCGCCGTCAATATCGCGCTCGGCCTTGCAGCCAACGGCCTCAAGGTCGGCGTGCTCGACGCCGACATCTACGGCCCCTCGATGCCGCGCCTGCTCGGCATCCATGGCCGACCGCAGACGAAGGACGGCAAGATCCTGCAACCCATGAATAATTACGGCCTCAAGGTCATGTCGATGGGTTTCCTCGTCGACGAGGAGACGCCGATGATCTGGCGCGGGCCGATGGTCATCTCGGCGCTGACACAGATGCTGCGCGAGGTCGAATGGGGGCCGCTCGACGTGCTGGTGGTCGACATGCCGCCCGGCACCGGCGATGCGCAACTGACCATGGCGCAACAGGTGCCGCTGGCCGGCGCGGTCATCGTCTCGACGCCGCAGGACCTTGCCCTGATCGACGCGCGCAAGGGCCTCAATATGTTCCGGAAGGTCGACGTACCGCTGCTCGGCATCGTCGAGAACATGAGCTATTTTGTCGCGCCTGACACCGGCAAGCGCTACGATATTTTCGGCCATGGCGGTGCGAGGCGCGAAGCGGAACGGCTCGGCGTCACTTTCCTCGGCGAGGTGCCGCTGGTCATGGATATCCGCGAAAGTTCGGATGGCGGCCAACCCGTCGTCGCTTCCAAGCCGGAAGGCCCCGAGGCAAAAATCTATCGCGGCATCGCCGCGAAAGTTTGGGAAAGGCTGCAACACGAAAAAGGCGCGGCCGAAGCGGCCGTGCCGAGCATCGTGTTCGAATAGACTTTTGCCTGCTTAGAGCGAGCGCGGCTTCAGGCCGCACTCACCTTTTCGTTGAAGGTCGAAAAGAACTGGCCGGCCAGCTTCTTCGAGGTCGATTCGATCAACCGGCTGCCAAGCTGGGCGATTTTACCGCCGACATCGGCCTTGGCAGCGTATTTGAGGATCGTCGCGTCGGCACCATCGGCCGTCAGCGTCACATCCGCGCCGCCCTTGGCGAAGCCGGCGATACCGCCCTTGCCCTCGCCCTGGATGGTGTAGCTGTTCGGCGGATTGAGGTTTTTCAACGTCACCTCGCCCTGGAACGTCGCCTTGATCGGGCCAATCTTCAGAACCACGGTGGCAGCCATCTCCGTCGGCGATTTCATCTCGAGGTTCTGGCAGCCCGGAATCGTCGCCTGAAGTACGGCCGGGTCGTTCAGCGCCTCCCACACTTTCTCTATGGGTGCGGCAATACGCTCCTCGCCTTCGATCACCAACGCCATCTGAATCTCCCTGTTCAACAGTTCGGGAAGCCCTAGCGCAGGGTTCGCTCCTTGTCCATTCCACCAAAGACCGTGCGGCGTCGCGGCTCTTGCCTGCGCCAGCGTGTTGCCATATCCATTTGTCTTACAAATACGGAGATCATGATGACCGGCAACCCGTCCAGAAAGAAGTTCCGCTCGCAGGAATGGTTCGATAATCCCGACAACCCCGGCATGACCGCGCTCTATCTTGAGCGATACCTCAATTACGGGCTGACGCGGGAAGAACTACAATCGGGCAAGCCGCTGATCGGCATTGCCCAGACGGGTTCGGATCTATCGCCCTGCAACCGCCATCATCTGGAGCTTACCAAGCGCGTCCGGGCAGGCATCGAGGCAGCCGGCGGCATTCCCTTCGAGTTCCCCTGCCACCCGATCCAGGAGACGGGCAAGCGCCCGACCGCCTCGCTCGACCGCAATCTCGCCTATCTGTCGCTGGTCGAGGTACTGTACGGCTATCCGATCGACGGCGTGGTGCTGAACATCGGCTGCGACAAGACAACGCCGGCGCTGTTGATGGCCGCCGCAACCGTCAACATTCCGGCCATCGCGCTGTCGGTTGGACCGATGCTGAACGGTTGGCACAAGGGCAAGCGTACCGGTTCCGGCACAATCGTATGGGAATCGCGCGAACGGCTTTCGGCCGGCGAGATCGGTTATGACGAATTCATGGAAATCGTCGCCTCGGCGGCACCTTCGGTCGGCTACTGCAACACGATGGGCACGGCCACGACAATGAATTCGCTGGCTGAGGCGCTGGGCATGCAGTTGCCCGGTTCCGCCGCAATTCCCGCGCCCTACCGCGAACGCGGCCAGATCTCCTACGAGACCGGCAAGCGCATCGTCGAAATGGTGCGCGAGGACTTGAAACCCTCCGACATCATGACGCGCGAGGCGTTCGAAAACGCCATCGTCCTCAATTCGGCGATCGGCGGGTCGACCAACGCGCCAATCCACCTCAACGCGATCGCGCGGCATCTCGGCATCAAGCTGGACAATGACGACTGGCAGGAAATCGGCCACAAGGTGCCGCTGCTCGTCAACCTGCAGCCGGCGGGCGAATATCTGGGCGAGGATTATCATCGCGCCGGTGGCGTGCCGGCAGTCGTCGCCGAACTGATGAAAGGCGGCCTGCTGCCTCATCCCGACGCGATCACCGCCAACGGAAGGACGATGGGCGAAAACTGCGCCGCAGCCGAGAACATGAACCGGGAGGTCATTCGCAGCGTTGCCGAGCCCATGATGAAGGATGCCGGTTTCATCAACCTGAAAGGCAATCTGTTCGACTCGGCGATCATGAAGACCAGCGTGATCTCGAAGGAATTCCGCGATCGCTATCTGTCCAACCCGAAGGACCCCGAAGCCTTCGAGGGCAAGGCAGTCGTCTTCGACGGACCGGAGGACTACCACCACCGCATCGACGATCCGGCCGAAGGTATCGACGAGCACACCATCCTGTTCATGCGTGGCGCCGGGCCGGTCGGCTATCCGGGCGGTGCCGAGGTGGTCAACATGCAGCCGCCGGCTTATCTGATCAAACGCGGCATCCACTCGCTGCCCTGCATCGGCGATGGCCGCCAGTCGGGCACGTCGGGTACGCCGTCGATCCTCAACGCATCGCCGGAAGCGGCGGTCGGCGGCGGGCTGGCGCTGCTCAGGACGGGCGACCGGGTACGCGTCGACCTGCGCAAAGGCACCGCCGATATTCTCGTCACCGACGACGAGATCACGCGTCGGCGTGCCGAATTGCAAAACAATGGCGGCTATCAGTACCCGAAGCACCAGACCCCGTGGCAGGAAATCCAGCGCGGCATGGTCGACCAGTTCGATGGCGGCATGGTGCTGAAGCCGGCGGTGAAATACCTGGACGTCGCGCACAAGTCCGGCGTACCGAGGGACAATCACTGACATCGGCAAGCGGTGCCGCTGCGGCCGTCACCGGCCGGGCGGCGTCCGCACTCAGAACAGAGCGCGCAACTCCGAAAGCTTGTCGTTGACCAGCCATCCGTAGTAATTTTCCTCGGGCAGTTTCGGCGGCTCGCCCGCCGCCTGCCGCCTGTCGTTTTCCACCTTCAGCGCATAGGCGCGCTGTTCGGGGTTGCCGACATTGTAGAGGGTGGCGGTAATGCCGGGGTTGCCGGAAATGTCGAAGCCCGCAATTTTCCTGTAGGCATCGATCGACTTCTTCAGGGTCGCGGCGATGTAGGGTAGCGTCAGATCCGGGTCCATGATGGTGTTGTAGACGGCATTGGGGTCGCCCGCGTCAAGCCTCGGCAAACCCGAAACCCGGTGGACAAGATCGCTCATCTGCAACGCGGTCAGCGGGTTGAGCTGGCCGAGCCCGAATGTCTGGCCGGCATAATAGGGCTGGAAGAAAGTGGCGCCGAAACGATCGTTGGGGAAACTCTCACCGCCGACCGTCTTGCCGCGAAACGTATGGTTCCAGACCTGCTCGCGGCATTCCCAAAGATCGTAGCTGCCCGATTGACCGGCGCATTTCGAGAACTCCGGCCGCTGCACGAAGGTGGTGATGTCCTCGCCGTGATAAGCGAAGGTCAGCTTGCTCGACAGATAGGAAATAGCCTTGACGTAGTAGGTCTGCAGGCGGTCGTAGGCATCGACATTGTACGTGTGCTCGCCGACGATGGCGCCGACGATGTGCATCGGGTCGATGCCATAGGCGGAGGCCGTCTGCCTGATCTTTTCGCGCAGTTTGGCGTCGTTTTGAAAGAGCGCATAGACCTTGCGGTATTTTGCCTGGAAGGTGGTGTTGGTAGCCTGGGTGCGCCGGCTCGACGCACCGGGTATGGCGGGCTGCTCGGCGTTGCGGTTTCCCGGCGGAACAAGCGTTGCCGCCCCTGCCGAAAGGGTTGACGCGGCCAGCGCGAGGCCGAGAACGACTAGGATCAGCTTCTTCATGCGCCGCCGTTTACAAGTGTTGCCGCGCGCAACCTAGAAAAAGCGCCGATCCAAGTCGAGCCTTCTATCGTTTTGCGCGACTAAAGGCGGACATATGCTTCCATTTGGCCACACATTGCCCTGGA
The DNA here is from genome assembly GCA_049647745.1 of Mesorhizobium sp. Lineage (GTDB taxonomy): Bacteria > Pseudomonadota > Alphaproteobacteria > Rhizobiales > Rhizobiaceae > Mesorhizobium. Next base: position 54,631 of record JBARYG010000202.1, on the reverse strand, counting down.
GTGGGCTCATGCGTGGCCAAAATTCGCTCGGGCCCGTGTCGCCTACAGGATGAAGCGCGACAGGTCCGTGTTACGCGACAGGTCGCCGACATGCTTTTGCACATAGGCGGCGTCGATGGTCACCGCCGTCCCGTTGCGGTCGGGCGCATCATAGGAAATCTCGTCCAGCACCCGCTCCATCACCGTTTGCAGCCGCCTGGCGCCGATGTTCTCGACGGTGGCGTTGAGGTCTACGGCAATGCCGGCCAGCGAATCGATGGCATCGTCAGTGAAGGTGAGGTCGACATTCTCGGTCTTCATCAGCGCGATATACTGCTTGATCAGCGCTGCCTCGGTTTCGGTGAGGATACGGACGAAATCGTCCTTCTCCAGCGCGCGCAGCTCGACACGGATCGGCAGGCGGCCCTGCAATTCCGGCAACAGGTCGGACGGCTTGGCGACGTGGAACGCGCCGGAGGCGATGAACAGGATGTGATCCGTCTTCACCGGGCCATACTTGGTCGCAACCGTGGTGCCTTCCACCAGCGGCAGCAGGTCGCGTTGCACGCCCTCGCGCGAGACGCCGGCGCCCATGCCGCCCTCGCGGTTGGCGATCTTGTCGATCTCGTCGAGGAAGACGATGCCGTCCTCCTGCGTCGCTTCCAGCGCCCGGCGCACCACCTCGTCCTGGTCGAGCAGCTTGTCTGATTCGTCTTCGATCAGAAGCCCGTAGGAGTCCTTGACCGTGGTCTTGCGCATCTTGGTGCGCTTGCCGCCCATGGCCTTGGACAGCATATCGTTGATGTTCATGACACCGATATTGGCGCCCGGCATGCCGGGAATCTCGAAGCCGGGCATACCGCCATTACCGGTATCGGCCACTTCGACCTCGATTTCCTTGTCGTCCAGTTCACCGTCGCGCAGCTTCTTGCGGAAAGAGTCGCGGGTGGCCGGGCTTGCCGTCTTGCCGACCAGCGCTTCCAGCACACGCTCCTCGGCGTTGATATGCGCGCGCGCCTTGACGTCCTCGCGCATCTTTTCGCGCACGAGGCCGATGGCGATCTCGACGAGGTCGCGGATGATCTGCTCGACATCGCGGCCGACATAGCCGACCTCTGTGAACTTGGTCGCCTCGACCTTGACGAAGGGAGCGCCCGCCAGCTTCGCCAGCCGGCGCGATATCTCGGTCTTGCCGACGCCGGTCGGCCCGATCATCAGGATGTTTTTCGGCATCACCTCTTCGCGCATATGGCCTTCAAGCTGCTGGCGGCGCCAGCGGTTACGCAAGGCAATGGCCACGGCACGCTTGGCGTCCTTCTGGCCGATGATGAAGCGATCGAGTTCGGAAACAATTTCACGGGGGGAAAAGGTGCTCATCTCACTAAATTCCACTTTGCCACTGCTTGATGGACTCGAACGGATGCAGCAGCATGATCACGTTGAGCGTCAGATTGTCCCGGATTATGTAGCCGACGACCAGTTCGAAACCGATCGCCAGCGCCACGACCACCAATATAGGTAGCCGCCGCGCCATCACAAATCCCAGCACCATGGCCAGCGTATCCGACACCGAATTGATGATGGAATCGCCGTAGTAATCGAGCGAAATGGTGCCTTCGCGGTAGCGGTTGATGATGAAGGGGCTATTTTCAAGAATCTCCCAGGCGCCTTCCACCGTCATCGCCAGCGCCAGCCGAAACCAGACGGATGATTTCGGGAACAAAAGCCACGTGGCGCCATAGAACAGGAAGCCATGGATGATGTGCGAGAAGGTGTACCAGTCGGTGATGTGCTGCGAGTTTTCCGAACTCTGGACGACACCGTGCCAGAATTTGACATAGCCGCAGGTGCAGATGAGCGGATGGCCCTCGATATAGAGCGCGACGACCTGGACGGCGATGAGGCCAGCGGCGATGGCGAGCCCCACCTGCCAGCTTATATCCCACCATTGGCGGGGCTTTGTCGCGGGCATGGTCATTCGTCGTTCCCCTCCTCGGCGTCGAGCGCCATCAGCAGCACATGGCCATATTGCGAAGTTCGCTCTTCGAGAACACGAAACCCCGCCTTTTCATAGGCCCGGACAGCCCGCGCGTTGGCCGGGTCGGGATCGACGACGACACGCGGCGCGCCTTCCCCGAACAGTGCGCCGGCAAATTGCCTGACGATGGCCGGGCCGTGGCCGAGCCCCAAAAACTCCGGCTCGCCGATGGAAAGATCGATGCCGAGCGTGCCGAAAGGCTGATCCGCATAGGGGTGGTTGTCTTCCATATGCGGGTCGTAGCTTTGCAGATAGGCGATGGCGCGGCCGTCGAGTTCGACGATCAGCGGTTCGACCGAGAAGCTGTCGATATGGTCGCGGATGGAAGCGATTTCCGTTTCCGGATCGCCCCACCATGCGGCCATATGTGGTTTTGCCAGCCAATCGGCGATCATCGGCAGGTCGGCCTCGGTCACGGCACGGAAATCGTAGTCCGGTCCGGCCTCAGGCTGCGCCATCGATCACTTCGACGACGAAATTGTTGTTGGTGTAGACGCAGATGTCGGAGGCGATCTGCATCGCCTTGCGGGCGATTTCCTCGGCGTCCTTGTCGGTGTCGATCAGCGCGCGGGCCGCCGCCAGCGCGTAATTGCCGCCCGAGCCGATGGCCATGACGCCGTCTTCCGGCTCCAGCACGTCGCCATTGCCGGTCAGCGCCAGCGAAACCGACTTATCCGCCACCAGCATCATCGCTTCCAGGCGGCGCAGATAGCGGTCGGTGCGCCAGTCCTTGGCCAGTTCCACGCAAGCGCGCGTCAACTGGTCGGGATATTGTTCCAGTTTCGCTTCCAGCCGCTCCAGGAGGGTGAAAGCATCGGCGGTGGCGCCGGCGAAACCGGCAATGACCTTGCCGTCCTTGCCGATGCGGCGCACCTTTTTGGCGTTGCCCTTCATGATGGTCTGGCCAAGGCTTACCTGGCCGTCGCCGGCAATGACCACCTTGCCGCCCTTGCGCACGGTCACGATGGTCGTGGCATGCATGCTCAGTTCATTCGACATGTCTTTGGCTCCGATGCCGCGCCATCCCAATAAGGCGATTGGCGCGCTACGAGTGATTTGATCGGTCATATGTATGCAAGAGAAGGTCGATTGCAAACTGGCGGCGTGCCTCCTCTGCCAACTGGCAATCGCGCGATCATGCTGCTAGAACGCACTCGCTTTTCAAGCTTGGGATTTACAGCACAGGGATGAGGCCATGACCGCCCGATCCGCCGAAATGAGCCGCAAGACCAAAGAAACCGAGATTTCGGTTTCGCTTCATGTCGACGGCACCGGCAAGGCCGACATCGAAACCGGCGTCGGCTTCTTCGATCACATGCTCGACCAGCTTTCGCGCCATTCGCTGATCGATATGACGGTCCGCACCAAGGGCGACCTGCATATCGACGACCACCATGCCGTCGAGGATACCGGCATCGTCATCGGCCAGGCGCTGTCGAAGGCGCTTGGCGAGCGGCGCGGCATCATGCGCTATGCCTCGATCGACCTTGCCATGGACGAGACGCTGACGCGCGCGGCCATCGACGTTTCGGGACGGCCGTTCCTGGTTTGGGACGTTTCGTTCTCCGCGCCCAAGATCGGCACGTTCGACACCGAACTGGTGCGCGAATTCTTCCATGCGCTGGCGCAGAACGCCGGCATCACGCTGCACGTCACCAACCACTACGGCGCCAACAACCACCATATCGCCGAAACCTGCTTCAAGGCAGTGGCGCGTGCCTTGCGCGCGGCCCTTGAAACCGATCCGCGCCAGCCGCAAGCTGTCCCTTCCACCAAGGGGTCGCTGAAGGGATAAAGCATGGCCGTCTATGTCGTGATGGAGCCGCCGGGCCGCGGCCACGATGCCGACGCGATTTTCGTGCGCGACGGGTTTGCGTGGCTCGGCTTCCTGCTGCCGCCTTTGTGGTTGCTATGGCACCGCCTGTGGATCGAGGCGGCGCTTGCCTTCGTCGCCATCGGCGTGCTGTCCGCCCTGGGGGAAAGCCTCGGCGCGATGCTGGCCGGCTCGCTGCTTATCTTCCTCGTGATGCTCTATGTTGGACTGGAAGGGCAGGCGTTGCGCATCTCCGCTCTTGCCCGGCGCGGCTGGCGGCAGTGGGGCGTCGTCGTGGCCGACGATCTTTACGATGCCGATTCGCGCTACGCGATGGAGGCTGGGGCAGCGGCGCAAGAACCTGCGCGCGAACCTCGTCTCCAGCCTGAGCCTGCGCTTGCTCGGCCCGCGCAGCCCGTCTCGGCCATCGGCCTCGTTCCCTTTTCCGGAAGGCGCTGACGATGCGTGTCGCCATCATCGACTACGGCTCGGGCAATCTGCGCTCGGCAACGAAAGCCTTCGAGCGCGCCGCGCGCGAAGCCGGCATTTCCGCCAAGATCGAGTTGACGGCCGAGCCGGAAAAAATCCTGTCCGCCAATCGCATCGTGCTGCCGGGCGTCGGCGCCTATGCCGACTGCGCCGCCGGGCTTCACGCGGTCGACGGCCTGTGGGAAGCGGTCGAGGAAGCCGCTCTGAAGCGCGCCCAGCCTTTTCTGGGAATCTGCGTCGGCATGCAGCTGATGTCGCAACGCGGGCTGGAAAAAACCGTCACTAAGGGCTTCGGCTGGATTGCCGGTGACGTGAAGGAGATCAAACCTTCCGATGCAGATTTGAAAATTCCGCAGATCGGCTGGAACACCATCGACGTGAAGCAAAAGCATCCGCTGTTTGCCGGCATTCCGACCGGGCCGGGCGGTTTGCACGCCTATTTCGTGCATTCCTACCATCTGGATGCGCAAAAGCCGGACGAGGTACTTGCGACAGCCGACTATGGCGGGCCGGTGACGGCGGCGGTGGCGAGAGACAACCTCGCCGGCACCCAGTTCCACCCGGAAAAGAGCCAGGCGCTCGGCCTCGCGCTTATCGCCAACTTCCTGAAGTGGAGACCCTGAATGCCGACCGAGAGTAAGAAGGGCTACTGGATGGCGATGGTCGATGTTCGTGATCCCGATACCTATAAGCAATATATCGACGCCAACGCCGCCGCATTTGCCAAATACGGCGCGAAATTCATCGTGCGCTCCGGCCGCTATTCCAACCCGGAAGAGCCGACCGGCAATCGGCATGTCATCATCGAGTTCGATTCCTACGAAACGGCGCTGGCCTGCTACGATTCGCCTGAATACCAGGAGGCGCTGAAACATCGCTTGGCGGCATCCGCCGGCCGTGTCGTCATCGTGGAAGGCGCCTGAACGGTGATCCTCTTTCCCGCCATCGACCTCAAGGACGGCCAGTGCGTGCGCCTCAAGCTCGGCGACATGGCGACCGCGACCGTCTACAACGAAGACCCTGCGGCGCAGGCAAGGGCCTTCGAAGACCAGGGCTTTCAGTGGCTGCATGTCGTCGACCTCAATGGTGCCTTCAAGGGCGCAAGCGTCAACGGGGATGCGGTCGACGCCATCCTGAAGGCGACAAAAAACCCGGTGCAGCTTGGCGGCGGCCTCCGTTCGCTTGCCCATATCGAAAACTGGCTGGAGCGCGGCATCGCCCGCGTCATCCTCGGCACGGTCGCCGTGCGTGACCCGGGCCTGGTGAAGGAAGCCTGCATGGCGTTTCCGGGCAAGATCGCGGTCGGCATCGACGCCAAAGGCGGCAAGGTGGCGGTCGAAGGCTGGGCGGAAGCGTCTTCGCTTGGCGTCATCGAACTGGCACAAAAATTCGAGGGCGCCGGCGTCGCGGCAATCGTCTACACCGACATCGACCGCGACGGCGTGCTTTCCGGCATCAACTGGGATGCCACCATCGATCTGGCCGAGGCGGTTTCCATTCCGGTCATCGCGTCCGGCGGGCTTGCTTCCATCGCCGATATCGTGCGCATGACCATGCCCGACGCGCAACGGCTGGAAGGCGCGATATCCGGCCGCGCGCTCTATGACGGCCGCATCGACCCGGCGGAGGCGCTGGCGATCCTGAAGGCGGATGCTGCCGTACAATGAAACTTTCCCTTATTCTCGCTCCCTATGACAGTGGCCACCACCATGCCGGTTGCGGCCAGGGACCGGAGGCCATCGTCGCCGGCGGGCTAGTCGAGGAACTGACGCTGCACGGCCACGAGGTCGTGGTGGAAGACATCGGCAAGGTCGGCGACACGCCGGGCCGCGAGATCGCGACCGGCTTCGCCGTATCCGAAGCTGTCGCCGGAAAAGTGAAGGAAGCAAGCGCGGCCGGCCGATTCCCCATCGTGCTCTGCGGCAATTGCCTGACGGCTGTCGGGTCGGTCGCTGGTGAAGGCGCCGATTCGATCGTTTGGGCCGACCAGCACGGCGACCTCAACACGCCCGACACTTCCACCTCCGGCTTTCTCGACGGCATGGCGCTGGCAACGGTGCTCGGCCAGTGCTGGCGGCCGATGGCCGGATCCGCGCCCGGTTTCACAGCCGTCTATCCCTCGCGCTGCCTGCTGGTCGACGGGCGCGACCTCGATTCTGCCGAGAAGCGGACGCTGGAGCGGTTGTCGGTGCTGCGTGCACAATGCGCGGATGCACCCCGCATCGCCGACACGCTGCTGGCCAACGGGGCCCGGCGCACGCATCTGCACATCGACCTCGACGTGCTCGACGCCGACGTGCTGCAAGTCAACCGCTATACCTGGCCAGGCGGTCCAGACCCCGATCGGCTGCGCGAAACCATGAAGGCGCTGGCGCGGGCGGTTCCGGTGGCCGGGATAACGATTTCCGCCTACGACCCCGCCTTCGACCCGCAGGGCGAGGTTCCACCTGTCGTCGGCCAGCTACTGGTCGATATCCTCGAAGCATTAGGGGGTAAGACTTGACCCTCAAGGCCCGCGTGGTTCCCTGCCTCGACGTCAAGGGCGGCCCGCGTCGCCCGCAGCCGCATTGCGGCGAGGACGCGCAAACAAAGATGGAGGCCGTCCTTTGACCCTCAAGGCCCGTGTCATTCCCTGCCTCGACGTCAAGGGCGGCCGAGTCGTCAAGGGCGTCAATTTCGTCGATCTCATCGATGCCGGCGACCCTGTCGAGGCGGCGAAAGCTTATGATGCGGCCGGTGCCGACGAGCTTTGCTTCCTCGACATAACGGCATCGTCCGACAACCGCGAGACCATCTTCGACATCGTCGCTCGTACCGCCGAGCAATGCTTCATGCCGCTGACCGTCGGCGGCGGCGTGCGGCAGGTCGCCGACATCCGCAAGTTGCTGCTGGCCGGGGCAGACAAGGTATCCATCAATACGGCCGCGGTGAAAAACCCGGATTTCGTGGCCGAAGCGGCGCAGAAATTCGGCGACCAGTGCATCGTCGTTGCTATCGACGCCAAGAGGGTTTCGGGCGCGGGCGAAGCCGATCGCTGGGAAATCTTCACCCATGGCGGGCGCGAAAAGACGGGGCTGGATGCCGTCGAGTTCGCGCAAAAAATGGTCGGCCTGGGCGCCGGTGAAATCCTGCTTACCTCGATGGATCGCGACGGAACCAAAGCCGGCTACGATATCCAGCTTACGCGCGCCGTGGCCGATGCGGTTCGCGTACCGGTGATTGCGTCGGGCGGTGTCGGCAATCTCGACCATCTGGTCGAAGGTATACGCGACGGCCATGCGACGGCGGTGCTGGCCGCTTCCATTTTCCATTTCGGCACCTACACGATTGCGCAGGCAAAGCAGCATATGGCGAAAGCCGGACTGCCCGTGCGACTCGACTCCCAGGCTGATCGGCCTTAAACGGCGCGCCATGACCGAGTTTTCACTGTCCCAGCTGGAAAAAATCATCCACGAGCGCGCCCATTCCGGCGACCCGGAATCGTGGACGGCCAAGCTTTATGCGCGTGGCATCGACAAGGCGGCGCAGAAGCTCGGCGAAGAAGCGGTCGAGACGGTAATCGCGGCGGTGCGCGGCGACAAGCAAGCGCTCGTTTCCGAAAGTGCCGATCTTGTCTATCATTGGCTGGTGGTGCTGGGCATCGCCGGCGTCCCCCTCGATGCTGTGCTCGAAGAGCTTGGGCGGCGCACCGGCCGCTCGGGAATCGCCGAGAAGGCATCCCGGCCGAAGCCGGGCTAGGCCGACAAGGGCAGGAGACGCGATGGACCAGCTCGCCCCCACCGAGAAGTACTCGCCCTATCTTTTCTTTTCGGCCGAGGAATGGGCGAAATTCCGTGCCGATACGCCGCTGACGCTGACCGAAGAAGAAATCCGCCGCCTGCGGTCGCTCAACGATCCGGTCGATCTGGCAGAGGTCAAGCGCATTTATCTGTCGATGTCGCGGCTTTTGTCGGCGCATGTCGAGGCGAGCCAGCTTCTGTTCCGGCAGCGCCGCGCCTTCTTCAATGTCGGCGACGTAGCCAAGACACCGTTTATCATCGGCATTGCCGGTTCGGTGGCGGTCGGCAAATCGACCACCGCGCGCGTTCTCAAGGACCTTCTCGCGCGCTGGCCGTCGAGCCCCAAGGTCGATCTCGTGACCACCGACGGCTTCCTCTTGCCCAATGAGATTCTGCGTCGCGAAAACCTGATGGAGCGAAAGGGCTTTCCCGACAGCTACGACGTCGGGGCGCTGCTGCGTTTCCTGTCTGGGATAAAATCGGGCCAGCGCGCCGTCCAGGCGCCGCTCTATTCGCACCTGACCTATGACGTGATGCCGGGCGAGTTCGTCACCATAGACCGGCCCGACATATTGATCTTCGAAGGCATTAACGTGCTGCAGCCGGGCAAGCTGCCCAGCGACGGCAAGATCGTGCCGTTCCTGTCAGACTTCTTCGACTTCTCGATCTACATCGATGCCGAGGAAGACCGCATCCACGACTGGTACATCGCCCGCTTCATGCGGCTGCGCGAAACCGCCTTCCGTAACCCGGAATCCTTCTTCCACCGCTACTCGCAACTTTCGGAAGGGGCGGCACAAGCCATCGCCGAGGGATTGTGGACCAACATCAACCTGAAGAATCTTCGCGAAAACATCCTGCCGACGCGCGCCCGCGCCGACCTCATCCTGCGCAAGGGCGCGAACCATCTGGTCGAGGAAGTGGCGCTCAGGAAATTGTAACGGGCGGTATCTCCCGCGCCGCCGGGGCCGGTTCTCGAATCGTGAAAAACACGATGAGCAGGAGCAGCGGCATGAGGGGGATGCCGCCATCGGCAAGCATGGGCATGAGACTTGGCGTGAGCCAGGTGATGAAGACGGCGCCGGCTGTCAGATAAAGACGCCCCCCTGACCGCGCAGGCTCGGTTCGAAGGATCAACAGGCCGCCAGCCAACAGCAATGATAGGTCGTAAACATGTATATAGGGGGTAATAAGGCAGGTGGCGACCAGGACCAAGGCGCTCTGTATGCGATGGTCCGCCGTTCGTGACAGGCGCCATGCAAGAGCGATGGCGACGACGCACGCAAAGACCAAATGCACTGCCAGCGCGCTGTCCCCGGACATGCCAAGCAATCGTAGCGACATGAATATGGATGGTATCATGCGCGTGAAAGGCCCCGTGCCGAACCGCTCCAACTTCGAAAGCTCCGGTGCCGTCAGATAAAGATAGTCGGACCACGACTGTGTTCCGAAAAGAAGGACCGACGCCGCCAATACGGCCAAGGCGGCCACAGCCGTGAGGATCATGACCAGCCACCGCCGCTGAAACCCCCATACAAGGGGCAAGAGAAAGCCTGTCTGCGGCTTGATCGTGAGCAGGGCAGCGCCGAGTATCGAATAAGGATCGGTTCGGGAGCGCGGAACAAGCGCCAGCAGCATCAGCCCGGTGAAAAAATTTCCCGTCTGGCCGGCGGTTATGCAGGTCAGTGCGGCCGGCGACAGGACAAGGACAAATACTTCCTTCCAGTCAAAACCGAACCGACGGGCGCAGCATACCAGAAAGGCTAGGCCGAAAACGCTCCAGACCGTAAAACTCGTGAAGTAACCAAAAAAGCCGAAAGGCCAGGCAAGGAGAAGCGATTGTGGCGGATAAGCCCACAGGCGATGCCCTATATTGGCGTGAACGAAACCATTCTGAAACGCCATGAAAGCCGACGGATCGTAGATCGTCCCAACAGCGCCTGCCACCAGCAGCTTGCCGGTAGTCCAGAGATTGATGAAATCGCCACCAAACGGCGACACGGAATCAATCAGAAATCCGTCTCTACTGGCAAGATTTCTCAAGAAGCCAATGGCAAAGAAGATGAGATTGACTGCTGTTAGAATAGCTAAAATAGGCAAAAAACGATGGGAGTTAGCCGCCTTATCGGCCTGATATGGCACTTTGCTGACCTCGCTTGGTGGCACGGATATCCAGTACTTCTCTAAATGATCCGGCACTTCTCTAAATTATAGTGACGAATCTTATCCTCACTACAACCCGGTCGTGGCCGATAGCCGGGATTGCGGGTGAACAGCCGTTACCCGTCGCAGCGTCAGGTTGATGCGGCCGCCGTTCTTCAGCAGCGTCGAGGTTTGCGGATAGAGGCGGTCGACGCCGTGGAAGGCGAGCCGGCTTTCGCCGCCCAGCACCACCACGTCGCCGCTTTGCAACCGAAACGATATTGTCTTGTCCGCACGCTGCACTCCGCCGACGCGAAACAGGCAGTCGTCGCCAAGCGAGACAGAAACGACCGGTGCGGCGAAGTCGGCCTCGTCGCGATCCTGGTGCAGACCCATTTTCGCCTCGCTGGAATAGAAATTGACGAGGCAGGCTTCCGGCGGCTGTGCATAATCCGCCAGTTCACGCCACACCTGCATCAGCGCGTCCGGGATCGGCGGCCAAGGCTCGCCCGTCACGGGGTGGGTCGGCTGGTAGCGATAGCCGTTTTCCTTATCGGTAACCCAGCCGAGCGAGCCGCAATTGGTCATGCGCACGCTCATTTCCTTGCCGGTGCGCGGCATGGCCGGAACGTAGAGCGGTGCATGCCGGACTATGGTGCGAACAGCCTCGACCAAGGCTTCCTGCGCCGCTTGCGCGAGATAACCGGGTATATGGCGAACGCCGGCGGGTAAGCCGAGCATTCTAATCGTCGCCGACGCGGCCGCGCAGTTTCTTCACCGTGGAGCGGCCGGCCTTGCTCTTCAGCCGCCGCTCGACCGAGCCTTTCGTCGGCCGCGTCTTCTTGCGCGGCGGCGGTGGCGGTTCGGCGGCCCTGGCCACGAGTGCGGCGAGGCGGGCGCGGGCTTCGGCGCGGTTCTGCTCCTGCGTACGAAAACGCCCGGCCTCGATGACGATGATGCCGTCCTTGGTGGCGCGCTGCCCGGCAAGCTTTATCGTTCGTTCGCGCACGCGCTCCGACAGGCCCGGCGCGTTGGCCGCGTCGAATCTGAGTTGCACCGCCGTCGCCACTTTGTTGACGTTCTGGCCGCCGGGGCCTGACGAGCGGATGAAGTCCTCGCGCAGATCGTCCGGATGGATGACCGCCTCGTCGGCAATGATGATTTTATCGTCAGCGCTCATGAGGCAGTCATGGCGCGGGGAAGGCAAAAAGAAAAGGCCCGATCGAAGCCGGGCCCTCTTGTCGAAGCCTGCCGCCCTTATTCGGCGGCCTGCCTCGTATGGGGCGCCGCGCCGAGAACCGTGGCATCGACGTGGCTTTCGAACTTTTCGAAATTGGCGATGAACATGTCGACAAGCTTACTGGCCTGGCGGTCATAGGCGGCCTTGTCGGCCCAGGTTGCCCGCGGGTCGAGGATAGCGCCGTCGACGCCGGGTACGGCGACCGGCACTTCGAAGCCGAAATTGGCATCGGTGCGGAACTCGGCCTTGCTCAGCGAACCGTCGAGCGCGGCGGCGAGCAGCGCGCGCGTCGCCTTGATCGGCATGCGCTGGCCGGTGCCATAGGCGCCCCCGGTCCAGCCGGTGTTGACCAGCCAACAATCGACATTGTGCCTTGCGATCAGTTCGCGCAACAGATTGCCGTATTCGGAAGGATGGCGCGGCATGAAAGGCGCGCCGAAGCAGGTCGAGAAGGTCGCTTCCGGTTCGGTCACGCCCTTTTCGGTGCCGGCTACCTTCGCGGTGTAGCCGGACAGGAAATGGTACATCGCCTGTGCGGGCGACAGTTTCGCGACTGGGGGCATGACGCCGAAAGCGTCGGCCGTTAGCAGGATTATGTTTTTCGGATGCCCGGCGCGGCCGCTGGCACTGGCATTGGGAATGAAATCCAGCGGATAGGCGCAACGCGTGTTTTCGGTCAGCCGGCCGTCGTCGAAATCCGGCACGCGATTCTCGTCCAGCACGACATTTTCCAGCACCGTGCCGAAACGCTGCGTGGTGGCGAAAATCTCCGGCTCTGCTTCCGCCGACAGCCGGATCGTCTTGGCATAGCAGCCGCCTTCGAAATTGAACACGCCGTGCGGTCCCCAACCATGCTCGTCGTCGCCGATCAGGGTGCGCGAGGGATCGGCCGACAGGGTCGTCTTGCCGGTGCCGGACAGGCCGAAGAACACGGCGGCGTCGCCGTCCGGCCCTTCGTTGGCCGAGCAGTGCATCGGCATTACGCCCTTTTGCGGCAGCAGGTAGTTGAGCGCCGTGAACACCGACTTCTTCATTTCGCCTGCATAGGAAGTACCGCCGATCAGCACGATCATCCGAGTCAGGTCGACGGCGATGATGGTCTCGCTGCGGGCGCCATGGCGGGCCGGGTCGGCGCGGAAGGACGGCAGATCGATGATCGTCATATGCGGTACAAAGCCGGCAAGCCCGGCCTGGTCGGGCCGGATCAGGAGGTTGCGGATGAACAGCGAATGCCAGGCCAGTTCGGTGACGACCCGCGTCGGCAGGTTGAGATCCGCATCGGCACCGCCGACCAGATCCTGCACGTAAAGGTCCTTGTCGGCCGCATGGGCGATGAAGTCGCCGAGCAGCGTCTCGAACTGGGCAGGCGAGATATCCTTGTTGTTGCCCCACCAAACGTGGCTGTCGGTATCCCCGTCGCGGACGATGAACTTGTCCTTGGCCGAACGGCCGGTGTGCTGGCCGGTTTCGGCGACAAGCGCGCCATGGGCGGTAAGCCGCGCCTCGCCCCGCCGGATGGCCTCTTCGTAAAGGGCGGCAGCGCCAAAATTGTAGCGCACCATGCCCCTGGTGGTGAGTCCGATCCGTTCGATCCCGTAGGCGGGATTGCGCGTGCCTGCTTCAGACATGATGTCCCTTTTTGATTTTTCGCATGATATCCAGAGCCCTCACCGAATGGGCCTTTCTGGTGAGAAACAGAAAAGCCGAATGATTTCAAATCATTAATCGATTTAAAGATTTTGAAAGTTGTTTAAATCGTTTAAAGATGCAAAAAGTTTCGGAGTTTTCCAAAGGATCGGCGACTGCTTTTCGTCCCATCCGTACTGAATGTGGCAAAGGGTATCGGCCTGCGTCCGTGACTATGCACGGAACTTGTGCCACATTTTGTACCAGATTTGTCCTGCAAAAGCCCTTCTCCACCAAGGAAGGGATCCGCTCATGAGGGAGCCGCTGGAAATGGCCACAATCGCGCTTGTCGACGACGACCGCAACATTCTGACCTCGGTTTCGATAGCCCTCGAATCGGAAGGGTACCGTGTCGAAACCTACACAGACGGCGCATCGGCGCTGGAAGGACTGGCGGCGCGCCCGCCGAATCTCGCCATCCTCGACATCAAGATGCCGCGCATGGACGGCATGGAGCTTTTGCGCCGCCTGCGCCAGAAGACCGATCTGCCCGTCATCTTCCTGACCTCCAAGGACGACGAGATCGACGAATTGTTCGGCCTCAAGATGGGCGCCGACGATTTCATCCGCAAACCGTTCTCGCAGCGCCTTCTGGTCGAGCGCGTCAAGGCGGTGCTGCGGCGGGCAAGCGCCCGCGACGCGGCCGCCAAGGTCCCCAACCAGCAGACCCGTTCGCTGGAGCGCGGCCAGCTCGTCATGGACCAGGAGCGCCAAACCTGCACCTGGAAGGGCGAGCCGGTGACGCTGACCGTTACCGAATTTTTGATCCTGCATTCGCTGGCGCAGCGGCCCGGCGTGGTGAAAAGCCGTGATGCGCTGATGGATTCGGCTTATGATGAACAGGTCTATGTCGATGACAGAACCATCGATAGCCACATCAAGCGGCTGCGCAAGAAGTTCAAGCAGGTCGATGACGACTTCGAGATGATCGAAACCCTGTACGGAGTCGGATACCGGTTCCGCGAAGCCTGAGAGCGGCGGAAACAGAGACGGAATGGCGTCGGTAACGGAAACAAGGAAATCGGCAGCGGCAGCCAAGCGGCGGCGCTGGGTGCCGCCCTTGCTGTCCAGGCTGACGGTGCCTGCCCGGCGCTTTCTCGGCCATCACATTTTTTCCAGCCTGACCCGGCGCATCCTGTTCCTCAATCTCGCCGGCCTGGCCGTGCTGGTCATCGGCATTCTCTACCTGAACACGTTCCGCGACGGGCTGATCGACGCGCGCGTCGAAAGCCTGATGACGCAGGGCGAAATCATCGCCGGGGCCATCGCCGCCTCGGCCACGGTCGAAACCGATTCCCTGATCATCGACCCGGAAAAGCTGCTGGAACTGCAGGCAGGCGAAAGTGCCGGCCCCGGCTCCGACCAGCTCGACAATCTCGACTTTCCGATCAATCCCGAACGCGTGGCGCCGGTACTGAGAAGGCTGATTTCGCCGACGCGCACGCGTGCGCGCATTTACGACCGCGACGCCAACCTCCTGCTCGACTCTCGCCATCTCTATTCGCGCGGGCAAATCCTGCGTTACGACCTGCCGCCGGTCGACGAGGAGACGCCGAGCATTCTGGAACGCGTGGAGCGGTTCGTTTTCGGGCTTTTCCGCAACAAGGCACTGCCGATCTACCATGAGCAGCCGGGCGGCAACGGCGCCGCTTTCCCCGAAGTCATGAAAGCCCTGACCGGCAGCCCCTCGACCATCGTGCGCATCAGCGAGCAGGGCGAGCAGATCGTCTCGGTCGCGGTGCCCATCCAGCGCTTCCGCGCCGTGCTTGGCGTGCTGATGCTGTCGACGGAAGGCGGCGACATCGACAAGATCGTCACCAACGAGCGCAAGGCGATCCTGCGCGTGTTCGGCATCGCCGCTTTCGTCACCGCCCTGCTTTCGCTGCTGCTCGCCTCCACCATCGCCAACCCGCTGCGCCGGCTATCGGCGGCGGCGATCAGGGTGCGGCGGGGCGTCAAGAACCGCGAGGAAATCCCGGATTTTTCCGACCGCCAGGACGAGATCGGCAATCTGTCGATCGCGGTGCGCGACATGACCAACGCGCTTTACGCCCGCATCGACGCGATCGAGAGTTTCGCGGCCGACGTCAGCCACGAGTTGAAGAACCCGCTGACCTCGCTGCGCAGCGCGGTCGAAACCCTGCCTTTGGCCAAGAACGACAATTCCCGCAGCCGGCTGATGGAAATCATCCAGCACGACGTGCGCCGGCTCGACCGCCTGATCACCGATATTTCCGATGCCTCGCGCCTCGATGCCGAACTGGCGCGCGAGGACGCCGGAAAGGTGGACCTGAAGAAATTCATCACGGATCTGGTAGCCGTCTCGCGCGAAATGACGCGCAACAAGAAGGAAGTGGAGATCATCTTCAGCGCAGCCAAGCTGCCGCAGGGCGCCAAGAGCTACGAAGTGGTCGGCCACGACCTCAGGATAGGCCAGGTCATCACCAACCTGATCGAGAACGCCCGCTCCTTCGTCCCCGACGAGCATGGCCGGATCACCATCTCGCTCGCCCGAATCGGCAAGTTCAACATCGTCACCATCGATGACAACGGACCCGGCATCCGAGCCGAGCAGATCGACCGCATCTTCGAGCGTTTCTACACCGACCGTCCTTCCAGCGAGGCTTTCGGCCAGAATTCCGGCCTTGGCCTGTCAATCAGCCGGCAGATCGTGGAGGCTCATGGGGGCACGCTGACCGCCGAGAACATTCCCGGCACCAAGCCCGGCGAGATCAGGGGTGCGCGCTTCGTCGTCACCTTGCCGGCGGACAACTAACGCTAGATTTCAATGCCTGCGCCTTACCTCATGGAGGATTTCGCACGCCAATGCTGAATATCCACGGCACCGCTCTTCTGACTGGCGACCGCGGTATCCTGATCGTCGGTGCGTCCGGCGCCGGCAAGACGACGCTGGCGCTGGCACTCATCGAGCACTTTTCGCTGCGCGGAAAATTTTCCCGGCTGGTCGGCGACGACCAGCTTTTCGTCGAGGATCGCGGCGGAAGGCTGGTGGTGCACGCGCCGTCCACCATCGCCGGCCTCATCGAGATTCCCGGCCTCGGGCCCCGTCCGGTCGCCCATGAGCCTGCCGCGATCGTCGACCTTTGCATACGCCTGGTCCCGGCTGCCGACGTTGAACGTTTTCAGGATCCGGCGCGGGAGGATATTGCCGGGTGCGGCGTGCCGGCAATCGCGGTGGCCGGCCGCAATGTCATCGCCGCCCTGCCCACCGTGGTCGCGGTCATGAAAAACCTGCCCTTTCGGCCGGATTGACCCGCTCCAGCTGCTGCTGGCGCCCGTTTTGGTGCTGCATTGCGGCAAAATGGTTGCCCGAAGCGCAATTTTGGGCTTGTAAACGCGCCTCGCCTCGACAAGATAGCGCTCCCGCCGCCCGGAAAGGCCGGTGAGTGTAAGGTGTGCTGGTGAAGGGTTCATGACGGGAGCCATCGAAGAATGATCGGACTCGTGCTGGTGACGCACGGTCAGTTGGCCACCGAGTTCCGCCATGCCGTGGAGCATGTCGTCGGTCCGCAGGACAATTTCGAAACCGTGGCGATCGGTGCCGACGACGACATGGAGCAGCGCCGCCGCGACATCGTGGACGCGGTAGCCCGTGTCGATACCGGTTCGGGCGTCATCGTGCTTACCGACATGTTCGGCGGCACCCCGTCCAACCTCGCCATTTCGGTGATGGAATCCGGCCGCACCGAAGTCATTGCCGGCATGAACCTGCCGATGCTGATCAAGCTTTCCAGCATCCGCAAGGGCGACAACATGCAGGCCTCGCTGGAAGAGGCACAGGCCGCCGGGCGCAAGTACATCAACGTCGCCAGCCAGTTGCTTGCCAGCAAATGA
The DNA here is from genome assembly GCA_049647745.1 of Mesorhizobium sp. GTDB lineage: Bacteria > Pseudomonadota > Alphaproteobacteria > Rhizobiales > Rhizobiaceae > Mesorhizobium. The sequence goes on along the minus strand of JBARYG010000202.1, from coordinate 37,610 downwards.
ACAGTGCATCCCCGCCGCAGGACCAGATCGTCCAGGACTTCCAGATCGTCAACCAGCGTGGGCTGCATGCGCGCGCCTCGGCCAAGTTCGTCCAGGTCGCGGGCAGCTATCAGGCGACGATCGATGTGGAAAAGGACGGGGTAAAGGTCGGCGGCACGTCGATCATGGGCCTGATGATGCTCGCCGCAAGCCCCGGATGCGCCATCCGCGTCATCGCCAGCGGGCCTGAAGCGGCCGAGGCCATTGCGGCACTGGGCGAACTCATCGCCTCGCGCTTCGGCGAGGAAATCTGAGCGCCGCATCGGGACGGCAGCGCCACCTCTTTTAATCCCGCCGCTCATTAAATCTTTGTAATGCCTGATTTTGCCGCTGTTTAGGCGGAAGCAGACCCTATATTTTTGGGGTGATTTGCGTGCCCGGCTCGCAGATTGCCATCTATTTTGCGCCCGATCGGCGGCGCTCGGGCGGAGAGGCCCTTGGCAATGCGTGGAAAGATTGCGATTTCGGTCGTTGCAGCAGCATGCCTTGTAGCAGCCGGCCTGTACTTGTCGCCGACCACCGTCGCCCGAATCCAGCAGATCGTATCTCCCCCAGCGCCCCAGGCCGCCAGCAAGCCGGGCCGCGCCGGCGGCCAGGGCAACGGCGTCGCGGTAACTTCCGCCACGGCGTCCACCGCCGACTTTCCGATCCGGCGCTACGCCATCGGCTTCATCTCTTCGCCGGCGGTGGTCAGTATCAGCGCCCGGATTTCCAGCCAGATCGTCTCGATCGCGGTGAAGGACGGCCAGATGGTCAAGGCCGGCGACCTGCTTTTCACGCTGGACGACCGCGCCCTGAAGGCGCAGGTCGAGCGCGACAACGCGACGATCGCCAAGGATCAGGCCACGCTGGTGAGCAATCAGGCCGATCTGGCGCGGGCCAAGGACTTGGCCGACAAACAGGCGGGCACAGCCCAAGCCTACGATCAGGCGCTGGCCACGGAAAAGGCGCAACAGGCGACGCTCGACGCCGACAAGGCTCAACTCGACGCCGACACGGTGCAACTGAGTTTCACCACGATCAAGGCGCCGATAAGCGGGAGGCTCGGGGCGGTCAGCGTGACGGTGGGCGACCTCGTTACCACATCGAACGGCAACAGCACCGCCACGCCGTTGGTGACAATCACCCAGATGGATCCGCTGCAGGTCAACTTCAGTCTTCCCGAAACCGATCTCGCTCTGCTGCACAAGGCGCTCGCTTCGCCGCAGACCGCCTCGGTGACCCTTCACAACGACGATAACCCGACGCCGATCGGCAAGGGAACACTGGATTTTGTCGATTCCAGCGTCGATACCGCGTCCGGAACCATCGCCACACGGGCGAGCGTGCCCAACCCCGGCCTGTCGCTGTGGCCCGGCCAATATGTGAACGTCGTTCTCGATGCGGGGATCATGCCGCATATGGTTTCCGTTCCGACCGTTGCGGTGCAGCCGAGCCAGAAGGGGCCGTTCGTCTACGTCATCAAGCCGGACAACACGGTCGAGCCGCGCCAGGTCACAGTCGCGCTCACCGAAGGCGACAACAGCGCCATCGCCAGTGGCGTGACAAGCGGCGAACGCGTCGTCACGGACGGACAGGCGCGCCTCAAGGCCGGGACTGCCGTGCGCGACGGCCTGCCAGCCGCCACCGGCGCCAAAGCCACGCCCAAGGTGGCTGAAAACCAGAGCGATGATACGGGCGGGAAACGCCCATGATCTCCGAATTCTGTATCCGCCGGCCCGTCGCCACGCTGCTCATGTCGCTGGCGCTGGTGCTGGCCGGCCTGTTCGCCTATAAATTCCTGCCGGTGGCGGCTTTGCCGAGCGCCGAATTTCCGGTGGTCAACGTTTCGGCGTCGCTGCCCGGCGCGTCGCCCGAAACCATGGCGACATCGGTGGCGACGCCGCTGATCAAGCAGTTCTCGACCATCGCCGGCATCGATTCGATCGCGACCACGAACTCGCTCGGCTCGACCTCGATCGCCATCCAGTTCGTGCTCAACCGCGACATCGACGCGGCCGCAGCCGACGTCCAGGCGGCGATCGCACGCACGCAGCGACAATTGCCGCCGCAGATGACCGCGCCGCCAAGTTACCGCAAGGTCAATCCGGCCGATGCGCCGATCCTGATCCTATCGCTGGTCAGCGACACCGTTCCTCTCACCGATCTCGATGCCTTCGCCGAGAACGTCATCTCGCCGTCGCTGTCGACCATCGACGGCGTGGCGCAGGTATCGATCTACGGTCAGCAGAAATATGCCGTACGCATCCAGATCGACCCGACGGCGCTTGCCGCGCGGGGCATTTCTATCGATCAATTGCAGACGGCCATCGCTTCGGCCAACTCCAACACGCCGCTCGGCGTTCTCCAGAACGACAAGCAGCAGCTGACGATCACGGCCGACACGCAGCTTGTCAACGCCGCCGGCTTCTCCAATATCATCATCGCTACCAAGAACGGCCATCCGGTGCGGCTCGGCGAGGTGACCCGCGTTATCGATTCGGTCGAGACCACGACCACCGCCAGCCGCTATGACGGCACGCGCGCCGTTCTGCTTGCCGTGCAGCGCCAGCCCGACGCTAACACCGTCGACGTGGTCGACCGGGTGAAGACGATGCTGCCGGCCTTCCAGGAGCAGATGCCGGCGGCCGCCTCGATCAAGCTGCTTAACGACCGTTCGACCTCGATCCGCGCCGCCGTCGACGATGTGCAGTTCACCCTGTTGCTCACCATCGTGCTGGTGATCCTGGTGATCTTCCTGTTCCTGCGGCGCGTCACCGCAACGATCATTCCGGCCGTGGCGGTGCCGATCTCGCTGATCGCGACGCTGGCCGTGATGTACCTGTTCGGATTTTCCATCGACAATATTTCTCTGATGGGACTGACGCTCGCGGTCGGCCTCGTCGTCGACGACGCCATCGTCATGCTGGAAAACATTTTCCGGCACATGGAGGAAGACGGGTTGTCGGCCTTCGAGGCGGCGTTGAAAGGGTCGCGCGAGATCGGCTTCACCATCATCTCCATCTCGGTGTCGCTGGTGGCGGTGTTCATTCCGGTGCTTTTGATGGGTGGCGTCATCGGCCGCATCTTCAACGAATTCGCGGTGGTGGTGACGGTCGCCATCCTTGCCTCCATGTTCGTGTCGCTGACGCTGACGCCGATGCTGTGCGCGCGGCTCTTGAATGTACCCTCGAAGGAGGAAGCGAGAAAGCACGACGAGGCGCACAAGCACGGCATCTTCATGCGAAGCTATGACGCGACGCTGTCTTTTTGCCTGCGTCACACCTTCCTGATCTTCCTCGTCTTCGCCATCACCGCAGGAATGTCGGTCTGGCTGCTTGAAATCTCGCCGAAGGGCTTTTTCCCGCAGGAAGATATCGGCCAGCTTTCGGTGACGACGCTGGCCCGGCAGGACATTTCGTTCGACGCGATGACCAAACTGCAAGGCGAGGTGGCCACGGTGTTTTCCAAGTCGCCCTATGTCGCCCATGTCGCCTATTCGGTCGGCGGCAGCGGCGGCGGCGCCAGGGCGCTCAATCAGGGCCAGTTGTTTGTGGAGCTGAAGCCCAAGGACCAGCGGCCGGATATCGAGACGGTTCTGGCCAATCTGCGGCGCCAGCTTGCCGACGTGCCGGGCATAGCGACCTTCATGCAGCCGGTGCAGAATTTGCGGCTGGGCTCGCGTTCCTCGGCCAGCGCCTACCAGCTCGTCGTACAGGGGCTCGATACCGGCGAGACCGACAATTGGGCGCAGAAGCTTTCCGATGCCATGGCCGCCGACCATACCGCCTTCACCGACGTTACCAACGACCTGCAAAACAACGCGTTGCAGGCAAGCCTGATCATCGATCGCGACAAGGCGGCAACACTCGGCATCGATACCGACACGCTGCGCAACAGCCTGTATGACGGCTTCGGCACGCAGCAGGTTTCGACCATCTACGGTTCGGCCGACAGCTATGAAGTGATCATGGAGCTCGACCCGAAGATCGAATGGTCGCCGGAGCGGATGCTGGCGATCCAGATCAGAACGGCGAGTGGCAGCCTGGTGCCGCTGGGCGCCTTTGCCCATGTCGAGCGCACCGCCGGCGCGCTCACCGTCAACCAACTCGGCCAGCTTCCCGCCGTGACGATCTCCTACAACCTGCCGAAAGGCGTGGCGCTGGGCGACAGCGTCACCCGCATCAACACGCTCAAGGAACAGATCGGTCTGCCCAAGACCATTTCCACGACCTTTGCCGGCACCGCGAAGACCTTCCAGGATTCGCTCGCCAACCAGGGCCTGCTCATCGGCGGCGCCATCCTGACCATCTATATCGTGCTCGGCATTCTCTACGAGAGCTTCATCCACCCGCTGACGATCCTGACCGGCCTGCCCTCGGCGGTCCTGGGCGCGCTGGTGGCACTCAGGATGGCGGGAATGGACCTGTCGGTCATCGCCATCATCGGCATCCTGATGCTGATCGGCATCGTCAAGAAGAACGGCATCATGATGATCGACGTCGCCATCCAGTTGCGGCGCGAGGGCAGGACACCGGTCGAGGCCATTCACCAGGCATGCCTGATGCGCGCAAGGCCGATCATGATGACGACACTGGCGGCGTTGATGGGCACCATCCCGATCGCACTCGGTACCGGCGCCAGCGCCGAACTGCGCCAGCCGCTCGGCGTGGCGGTGGTCGGCGGCCTGCTGGTTTCACAGGCGCTGACCTTGTTCGTGACACCCGTTCTTTACCTCTATATGGAGCGGTTTTCCGGCTGGCTTTTGAGCTTCGCGCCAAAGCGGCTGGCCCAAGCCTCGCCGATCACCGAGGCACAAGACGACCCGTCCTTGTTTTCCGAAGAGGAACTGCCTCCCATTCGTGCCCTGGATGCCGCCCAGTAGATCGGGTGCAGTCGCGGCAGCGCCGCAAGCCGTACTCTGTCGCAAGCATGGTTGTGCAAGCCCCCTGCCGGCCCTAGAACAACAGGGTACGGACGGGTGCAAACGCGCGGCTGAAGGATTGATTGGCAAGCATGACGGCAATCTACATCGACTATCTGAATGCGCTCGACATCGACGCTCTGGCGATGACCGACGATGAAATCATTAACGCCGTCGAGGCAGGACTTGTCGCTCAGGGCAAAGGCGAGACGGTCATCGAGCCGCGCGTCCATCTCGAGCCCGACCCGGCCTTTCGCGGCCATTTCAACGTACTTCGCGGCTATGTCGCGCCGCTCGACGCCGCCGGCGTGAAGATCGTCGGCGACTATGTCGACAACTACAAGCTTGGCCTGCCCTCCGAATTCGGCATCCTCAACCTGTTCGATCCGCGCACCGGCACGCCACGCGCCATGCTCGACGCCACCGCCATCACCGACATGCGCACGGGCGCCGTCACGGCCATCGGCGGCAAATATCTGGCGCGCAAGGGGTCGAAAATCCTCGGCCATGTCGGATCGCGCGGCACCGCCTACTGGAATGTGCGGCTGCTCCACCATCTGTTCGATTTCGATGAAATAAGGGTGCATTCGCGCCGCCCCGAAAGTCGCAACGGTTTTGCTGCAAGACTTTCCGCCGACCTCGGCAAGCCGGTCCGCGCGGTCGACAACTGGCAGGCCTGCGTCGAGGGCGCCGATATCGTCGTGGAGGCCTCGCGCCTGCCCGAGCCGCAGCCCCTGCTCAAGACGGAATGGATCAAGCCCGGCGCGCTGGTGATGCCCTACGGTACGATGAGCGCTGTCGAACTGTCGCTGACCGACATCATGGACAAGCTGGTTGTGGACGATTGGGGCCAGTGCAAGGGCGGCAAGCTCGGCTCGCTGCGCGCCCATGTCGAAACCGGCCGCCTCAGCGAGCAGACGCTGCATGCCGAACTCGGCCAGATCGCCGCCGGGCTGAAAGCCGGCCGCGAGAACGAGGACGAAACCATCCTGTTCTGGCATCGCGGCCTGTCCTTGTCGGATATCGCGCTGGGCAAGGCGATGCTGACCAAGGCACAAGCGAACGGGATCGGCCAGCGGCTACGATTTGCATGAAAGCGGTTCTTCTCACGGGGGCCAGCGTGACTGTCGAGGACGTGGTGACCGTCGCCCGCCAGCGTGCAACGGTGGCAGCAGCACCGGCTGTCGTCAAACGGCTGAAGAAGGCGCGGCAGGTGCTCGACCGCGTGGCGGTCTCGGGCCAGAAAATCTATGGGCTGAACACCGGGCTCGGCGCCAATCTCGGCACGCCGATCCGCGATGATGCCAGCGCTTTCCAGCGCCAGCTTGTCGAAGGGCGCAGCGGTTCGGTCGGCGAACCGTTGCCGGCGGAAATCGTCAGGGCGACGATGTTTGCCCGCGCGGCCATGCTGTCGGTCGGTGGCTCCGGCATTTCACCGCATGTCTTTGCCGCCCTTATCGCCGCGCTCAATGCCGGGATTCATCCGCTGATGCCGTCGCTGGGCTCGATCGGCGCCAGCGATCTTCTGGTGATGACGGCAATGGCGCGGCTGCTGATCGGCGAGGGCGAGGCCGAATTTTCAGGCGAACGGCTGCCGGCCGGCGAGGCATTGCGCCGGGCCGGGCTGAAACCGGTCAAGCTTGCGCCTAAGGACGGTCTATCGCTGATCAGCGCCTCGGCGGTATCGGTGGGGCATGGCGCGTTGGTGGTGGCCGATGCGCTTGCGGCGCTCGGCGAGCAGCAACAGGCCGGCGCACTGGCCATGGAGGGTATTGGCGGCAACCGAAACATCCTCGACCCGTGCCTTCAAGCGGCACGCCCCGCCTTCGGGCAGGAGCAGGCGGCCGAAGGTTTGCGCGCCTTGCTGGCCGGCGAAGGACTGGCAGAGCCGAAAACCTTGCAGGACCCGCTGTCGTTCCGCTGTATGGCCTCGATCCATGGTGCAGTGCTCCATGCCATCGGCGAGGCGCGAAAGGCGGTCGAAACGGAACTCAACGCCGCAGCTGATAACCCGCTGGTTCTGACTGATGACGGCGTCGTGCTCTCGACCGGCAATTTCCACACTGCAGCCCTTGCACTTGCCTTCGAGGGGTTGGGACTGGCCGTGGCGCAAGCCGCTGCGGCCAGTGCGGCCCGCTTCGTCCAGTTGACCGGCTCGGGTCGTAATGGACTGCCTAAATACCTGTCGCCGGTCGGTGGTGCATCGGCCGGTTTCGTTCCGTTGCAAAAGGCGGTGAGCGCGATCCTCGCGGCGATCCGGCACAAGGCCAATCCGGTGATGCTTGACTTCCTGCCGGTTTCGGAAGGGGCCGAGGATCACGCCACGCAGACGCCGCTGGTGGTCGCCAAATGCGCCGAAATGGTCGCGTTGTGGCGGCGCCTCATTGCCTTCGAGTTGATGGCGGCCGCGCAAGCGGTCGATTTGAGGGACGGCATCCAGCTTGCGCCGGGTACGGCGGCGGTTCACGCACAGGTGCGCAAGCAGGTCGGGCCGCTTGGCGAGGACCGGCCGCTTGGGCCGGATGCCGATGCGCTTTATGAGGCGCTTTCCAGCGGAAAGTGGCAAGCGTAGCGCGCGCCGTTTTGCGCAGGCGTCAGTCGAGGCTCCTCGATCCGGCAGCGCGCTTGCGCACGCGGGCAGCGCGTGTGAAAACGGCAACCGGGAGGCGGATTGGCCGGGCTTGGGATTTCCCCCGCCAGCACCAGCTTTTCGCGCTTGTGCTCAGGGTCGATGACCGGGTTGGCTGACAGCAGCGCCGCCGTATAGGGATGCCTTGGCGCGCCGAACACGCGGCGTGTCGGCCCTTCCTCCATCACCTTGCCAAGATACATGATGGCGACGCGGTCGGTGACGCGGCCGATGACATTTAGGTTGTGGCTCACCATCAGGATGCCAAGTGAAAAGCGCTGTTGCAGGTCGGCGAGCAGGTTGAGCAGTTCACCCTGCACCGAAACATCCAGCCCCGCCGTCGGTTCGTCGGCGATCAGGAACGACGGCTCGCACACCAGCGCGCGGGCGATGGCTACCCGGCGCGCCTGACCGCCGCTGATCTGGTGCGGGAATTTTCCCAGTTGCGCTTGCGCCAGGCCAAGCCGCGCCATCAGGTCCAGTACCTTCGGCCAGTGCTCCGCCTTGTCGAGCCCGTGGATGGTGATCGGCTCGGTCAGCAGCCTCTTTACCGTAAAACGCGGCGACAACGACGACAGCGAATCCTGAAAGATCATCTGCACCCGCCGCCTGAGCCACAGCCGGTCGGCGCGCGTAAGCGCGGTAAGATCGCGTCCCTCGAACCGAACCCGGCCCGAGGTCGGCCGGTTGAGGCCGATAAGCGCCTTGGCAAGCGTCGTCTTGCCGCTGCCGCTCTCGCCGACGAGGCCGAGCGTCTCGCCCACAGTCAAGGTCAGATCGATGCCGGCTACCGCCTGCACGCCGCCGGCGAAGGTGACGCGAAGATCCTCGATCTCAATGGTGTCCGGTCCCGCCATCACGGCACCAGCCAGCAGGCAGCGTGGTGGCCGGGAGCGACCGAGCGCGGCGGCGGCTCCTCGGCGCATTTGGCGAAGCGCGACGGGCAGCGATCGGCAAAGATGCAACCGGCAGGCACGTTGACGAGGTCGGGCAGGCCGCCCGGAATGGTCACCAGCCGCTCGCCGGGTTCGTCCTCGGGGTCGATCTCGCAGGCCAGCAGCGCCAGCGTATAGGGATGGCTTGGCGTGGCGAACAGGCTGGCGACCGGGGCGCTCTCCACGATCTTGCCGGCGTACATGACCGCCACCTCGTCGCAAATTTCCGAGATCAGGCCGAGGCTGTGCGATACGAAGACGATGGAGCCGTGGAACTCGGCATGCAGGTCTTTCAACAGCCGCACGATCTGCGCTTCGATCGTGACGTCAAGCGCCGTCGTCGGCTCGTCCGCGATCAGGATGTCCGGTTCGCACAACAGCGCCATGGCGATCATCACGCGCTGGCGCATGCCGCCGGAAAACTGGTGCGGATAGGCCGAAAGACGGGCCTCTGGGTCGGAGATACCGACGCGCGCCAACATGGAAGCTGCCCGCGCCAGCAATTCGCGGCGGCCAAGCTCGGGATGGCGGCGGCGCTGCGCATCGACAAGCTGCGTGCCCAGCGTGAACACCGGGTTGAGCGCAGTCATCGGATCCTGGAAGATCATGGCGATGCGGGTGCCGCGCAGGCGTTGCAGGTCTTTCGGCTTCAGCGTCAGAAGATTTTTGCCGCCAAAGGCGATTTCGCCGGAAACGCCCGCGGTATTTGCCGGCAAAAGGCCAAGCAATGCCAGTGCCAGCGTAGACTTGCCGCTGCCGCTTTCGCCGACCAACCCGATGGTGCTGCGCTTGCCGATGGTCAGGTCGACGTCGCGCAGCGCATGTACGGTACCGTTGTCAGTGGCGAAATCGACACACAAATCCCGGACTTCGACCAAGGCTTCTTCGCTCATCGCTAACGCCTCAGCTTGGGGTCGATGGCGTCGCGCAGCGCCTCGCCGAACAGCGTGAAGCCGAGCGTCGCCAAAGTCAGCATGCCGCCGGCCACGAGTACCGGCCAGATCGACTGGTTGAGATAGGTGAAGCCGTCGAACAGCATCGAGCCCCAGCTTGCCAGCGGCGGGCGGATGCCGACGCCGAGGAAGGACAGGCCCGCTTCGAGCGTGATCACCACCGGCACGTTCATCGAGGCGAGCACGACGATCGGCCCGATGATGTTGGGCAGGACGTGGGCAAGCATGATGCGCGGCCCGGAAGCGCCGAGCGCGCGCTCGGCCTCCAGGAACGGGCGCTCCTTGACTGTCAGCGTCTGCGCGCGCGCCACGCGCCCGAACTGCGGAATGAACACCACCGTGACCAGAAGGATGATGTTGACGAGACCGGGGCCGAGCACCGCCACCAGTGCCAGCGCCAGGATCAGGCTCGGAAATGAGCTGACGATGTCGAAGCAGGCGAGGATGGTCCGTTCGATGGCCGGCGGCGCATAGGCGGCAGTGACGCCGAGAAGGACACCCAGCACCAGCGCGGTGGCGGTCACCGCCAGCGCCACGCTGACGGCGATACGCGTGCCGTAGAGGCTGCGTGAGAAAAGATCGCGCCCGAGATGGTCGGTGCCGAACCAATGGCTTGCCGAAGGCGGCGTCAGCCTTGCCGCGACATCGATCTGGTTGGGCATATGGCTGGCGATCAGGGGGGCCGCGATGCCGCTGAGGATGACGATCAGCGCGGCGATCATGCCAAGCCGCCCGCTCGGACTTTTCCACACGCGCTTCAGTACCTCGCGCATCAGCCCGCGCCCCCGCCACGCGCCTTGCCGAGATTTTCGCGCACGCGCGGATCGAGCCAGGCGTAAGAGAGGTCGACGAGAAGATTGGCGAGGACGAAGATCGCCACCACCACCAGGATGCCACCCTGCACGATGGGATAATTGCGGTTCTTGATGGCGTCGAAGATCAGTGAGCCCAGCCCCGGCCGGTTGAAGATGATCTCGACAAAAACCGCCCCACCCATCAGTTCGCCGATGCCGACGCCGAGGATGGCGACGGTCGGGATGCAGGCAAGCTTAAGCGCGTACTTCATCACGACACGCGCTTCCGGTTGGCCATAGGCACGCGCCGTGCGGATGAAAGGCTCGCCCAGCACCTCGAGCAGCGAGGAGCGCACCAGCCGCGCGATATAGCCGATCCAGCCGACGGCGAGCGCCAGCGCCGGCAGCACCAGATGGTGCAACTGGTCGAGAAAATTGCCCGCTGTGCCGGCGCCCAGCACCGGAAACCAGCCCAGCTTGAGCGAGAAGAAATAAAGCAGCATGATCGCCACCACATAGCTCGGCGTGGCGACGAGGCTGACGCTGAGCACCGCCAGCGCCTGGTCGAGAAGGCTGCCGGGGCGGACCGCCGCATAGCAGCCGATCGGCACGCCTACCGCCACCGCCAGTCCGATGGCCGAGAGGGCGAGCAGCAGCGTATTGGGCAGTGCCGCCATGACCAGCCCAGCCACCGGCCGGCTGGTCAGAACGTCGACGCCGAGGTCGCCTTGCAGCGCCCGGAAGAAGAACACGAAGACGCGTTCATAAAGCGGTAGGTTCAGCCCCATCTGCTCGCGAAACAGCGCCACGGTCTGCGGCGAGGCGCGGGGTCCGAGCAAGACCGTCGCCGGATCGCCGGGAACGATCAGGGTCAGCGAGCACAAAAGCGCCATCGAGCCGATCAGCACCAGAGCCGCCGTCGCAAGACGGATGGCACCGTAGCGGACCAAGCTGTTTTGGCCCCAGAGGCCCCCCGTCGCGCTATCCGCCAATAGCCGTCAGGCCTGTTTGAAGGCCGCGTACTGCATCTGGCTGCCGTTGGGCAGGATGCCGGGCTTCAGCGTGTCCTTGAAGGCGTAGGTGTAGGCGTTGTGGGTGATCCACCAGAAGGCGGCGGACTCGTCCATCAACTTCTGCGCGTCGATATAAATCTGTTCCCGCTTTTTGGAATCGGATTCCACACTGCCCTTCTTGTGCAACTCGTCGAAATCCTTGTTCGACCAGCGTTGCCAGTTCCACGTGCCTATCTGGTCGGAGGTGAACCATTGCGTCTGGAAGCCGGGGTCGAACTTGCCGTGATACTCCACCAGCACCAGTTCGAGGTCCTTGCTGGCGTCGTTTTCGCCATAGGCCCAATAGGCACCCGGATCGAGCGCGTCGATCTGCACGTCGATACCGACTTCCGCGAGGTTTGCCTGCACGACCGCCGCCGTCGCCTGCGACACCGCCTTGTTCAGAACGGTGAGCTTGGTCGAGAAACCGCCGCTCTGGCCCGCTTCGTCCAGCAGCTTCTTCGCGGCATCGACGTCGCGCGCATATTTCGGCGCATCCTCCCAGAAGCCGAGGATACCGGGGGCTTCGAGCGCATAAGCGGGCTCGACCGAGCCGTTATAGGCTGCGGCGATGATCGCCGGCACGTCGAGCGCCAGCCGCACCGCCTGGCGCACGCGCACGTCGTCGAACGGCTTCTTTTCGATATTCGGGCCGATCCAGACATAGTCGATGGCGGAAATCTTCTCGACCTTGATGCCCGGCGTCGCGCCGATGTCGGTGGCGACGGCCGGATCGATACGGCCGAAGTCGATCTCGCCGGCCTGCAAGGCGATCTGCGCGGTCTTGTCGTCGGAAATCGGCTTGCCGACGATCTCGGTGAAGGCCGGCTTGTCGCCGATATAGTCGGGATTGGCGACGAGGGTGAAATGGTCGCGCGGCACCCACTCCTTCAGCATATAGGGGCCGGAACCGATCGGCGTCGTCTTGAACTTGTCGCCCAGCTTCTCGAACGCCTTCTTCGAGATGATAGCACCCGAGCCGTCCGCGAGCGCGATGAGCCAGACGGCCGGCGAAGGGTTTTTGAGATGGATCTTGCCGGTCAGCGGACCGGTCACCTCGACCGAATCAAGGGCTGCCCAGTCATCGGCATAATCGACCTTGGTGCCGTCCGCGGCCGGCTTGAAGCGCTCGAACGAGAACTTCACGTCCTCGGCGGTCAGGTCGCCATAGCCGCCGGTGAACTTCAGGCCCTCCTTGAGCTTGAATTCGATCAGCGTGTCATTGACCTGCTTGATCTCTTCCGCGGCGTCGTTTTCCCACTCGGTCGAGCCCGGCTTGAACTTCACCAGACCCTGGTTGACGGCGAGGATGACATTGACCTCGATGGTGCCGGTGCGGTTGGCCGGGTCGAGGTTCTTCAGGTCCTCCTCGACGCGCACGACGATGCGCCCGTCGGCGGCATGGACGACATTCGACCAGGGCATGCCCAGAACGGTGACCCCGGCAACTGCGGTGCCCGCGAGAAAACCCCTGCGCGTCAATTCGTAGCCCATATCAAACCCCTTTCGATGAAAATCCTACGGCGGTCGCCCAGACCCGGCATGAGCGGAACCAGAGCGTACGGTTCATGCATATGGTTCACAAGAAAACGGCCACGGCAAGCCGCAATCCCCGGCGAACGGAATTTCTTCATGACAGTGTCGTGAGGAATGGATTTCCGGGGTCAGATTCCCGACGCCGGAAGTCGAAAGGCTTGCTTTTTGCGCCGATGGCCGGGCAAGGTGCGGCCCGTCGAACAAGGGGGCGTCATGGCCATCAGGACGGTTACCGAATTTCCAAGGCGCATTCGCACCATCGATACCGAATGGATCGTGCTTGCCGACGGGACGCGGCTGGCGGCAACGATATGGCTGCCGGAGGATGCCCGGCAATCTCCGGTTCCGGCGATCCTCGAATACCTGCCCTACCGCCGCCGCGACGGCACCGTTTTGCGCGACCGCCAGATGCATGCCTATTTCGCCGGCCACGGCTACGCCGCGGTGCGCGTCGACATGCGCGGCTCGGGCGATTCGGACGGCCTGCTCCTTGACGAATACCTGCCGCAGGAGCAGGCGGACGCGGTCGAGGTCATCGCCTGGCTGGCCGCGCAACCGTGGTGCAGCGGCACGGTCGGCATGATGGGCATCTCCTGGGGCGGCTTCAATTCGCTGCAGGTGGCAAGCCATCGCCCGCCGGCGCTGAAGGCCATCATCACCACCTGTTCCACCGACGACCGCTATGCCGACGACTGCCACTATATGGGCGGTTGCCTGCTCAACAATTCCATCGCCTGGGCCTCGACCATGTTCGCTTTCGGCGCACAGCCGCCGGACCCGCAAGTGGTCGGCGAACGCTGGCGCGCGCTATGGCTGGAGCGGCTGGAAAACAATCCGTTGATGGCGGCTTCCTGGATCGAGCACCAGCATCGCGACGAATTCTGGCAACAGGGCTCTGTATGCGAGGACTATTCCTCGATTACGGCGGCGGTCTATGCCGTCGGCGGCTGGGCGGACGGCTATTCCAACACGATCCCACGCATGCTGGCCAATCTTCCGGGGCCGAAGAAGGGACTGATCGGGCCGTGGGCGCATGCCTATCCGCACGACGCCAATCCCGGCCCGCAGATCGGCTTCCTGCAGGAAGCGCTGCGCTGGTGGGATTACTGGCTCAAGGGAAAAGACACCGGCATCATGGATGAGCCGATGCTGCGCGCCTGGATGCAGGAGAGCGTGCCGCCGGCCACCACCTACCCCGAACGCCCTGGCCGGTGGGTCGCCGAAAGCGCCTGGCCGCCGGCGGCAAGCCAGCCGAAAACGCTGCGTCTCGACGGAAGCCGGCTGACGGCAGAGTGGGCGTCAGGCGGACAGGGTGCGGGTGGAAAAATCATCGTCGCGTCGAGCATCGCCACCGGCGTCACCTTCGGCGAGTGGTGCCCATACGGCATGGCTGGAGAATTGCCAGCGGATCAGCGTCCGGACGACGGCCGTTCCGTCTGCTTCGATACGGAACCCCTCACGGAACGCATCGAAATTTTCGGCGCGCCCGTCGTCGAACTGGAACTGGCTTCAGAAAAACCCGCCGCGATGATCGCGGTGCGTCTGGAAGACGTGGCACCCGACGGTGCCTCGACACTGATCACCTACGGGTTGCTCAATCTTACGCATCGCGACAGCCACGAGCATCCGCAGGCGCTGGTGCCAGGCCAGACCTATCGCGTGAAAATCGCGCTCAACGACATCGCCCAGGCGTTCCCGCCCGGCCACCGCATCCGCCTGGCGCTGGCGACCTCGCACTGGCCGATCGCCTGGCCTTCGCCGGAATTTGGCGCGCTCACCGTTTTCACGCAAAACAGCACGCTTACACTACCGGTCCGCGATCCCTCGCCGCTCGATGCCCGACTCAACGATTTCGCGGAGCCCGAGCAGGCGGAAGCCGAACCTTATACGGTGAGAAAACTCGCCGGCCGCAACCGCTCCATCAGCGAAGACCCGACCACCGGCGACGTTACCGTGACGGTGTATCGCGAGCGGGCTTCCTATCATCTGCCCGCCATCGATCTGGATTTTGCCGCCGACACACGCGAGCACTACAGCATCAACGAAAGCGATCCTTCGGCGACGACCGCCGAAACCCAATCGACCTGGCAGTTGGCGCGCGGCGACTGGCGCATCCGCACCGAGACGGCAACGCGCGTCAGTTGCACGCCCGAGAACTTCAAGATCACGGCCACGCTCGATGCCTTCGAAGGGGATACCAAGATCGCCGGCCGTAGCTGGGAACGGGTAATCCCGCGCCGGCTGGTCTGACCTTCGGCCGGCAAAGCGACCAGCACACGCTTCAAGCCGCCGGGTGGCTCAAGGACAGGCTAGCCTCTTTCAGGCAGAGGTCGAGCCGATCGAGCAGCATGTCGATGCCCTCGGCATCGACGGTCAGCGGCGGCCTGATCTTCAGGATGTTGTCGGCCGGACCTTCGCGCCCCACCAGGATGCGCATGTCGCGCAGCCGGTTCATGACATAGTCTGCGACTGCGGTCGCGGGGTTGCGGCTTTCCCGGTCGGTGACAAGGTCGAGGCCGACGAACAGGCCGATGCCGCGTACGTCGCCAATCAGGTGATACCTCTCGCCCAGCGCGTTCAGGCCGGCGAGCAGGCGCTCCCCCATGGCTTTCGCATTGGCCTGCAAGCCCTCGTCATCGACGATATCCAGCACCTCCGCCGCGATCCGGCAGGAAAGATTGGAGCCGCCGAAGGTCGAGAAATATTCCGGCCCCTCCGCGAAGCGTTCAGCGATGGCCCGGGTCGTTATGAGCGCGCCGATCGGGTGACCGTTGCCGAGCGGCTTGCCCAGAACCACGATATCGGGGCGCACCTGCTGCTGCTCGAAGCCGAAATAGAAATTGCCGAGACGCCCCAGTCCGGTCTGCACCTCGTCGGCGATGCAGATGCCCCCTGCACCGCGGATGCGCGCATAAACCTGTGCGAGATAGCCCGGCGGCGGAATGATCTGGCCGCCGACGCTCGGAAACGTCTCGGCAATGAAGCCCGCGAGCCTGCCGCCGTTTCGCTCCATCTCCGCCAGCGCCCCGTCCACCTGTTCGGCATAGCGAAGCGCCCTTTGCGGATCGTCGCGGCGGAAGCGGCCGCGATAGTCGTCCGCCACGTCGACCAGATGCACCCATGGCTTGCGGCCGCCCATGCCCGGCTTGTTGAACTTGTAGGCCGAGATGTCGATCGCGCCAGTCGTATTGCCATGATAGCCGTGGTCGGGCGTGACGATGTCGTAGCCGCCGCTGGCGGCGCGCGCCAGGCGCAGCGCCAGTTCATTGGCTTCCGAGCCGGAATTGACGAAGAAGCAAACCTCCAGTTCGCGTGGCAGCCGCGACGTTATGCGTTCGGCCAGCGCCATCGGGGCGGGATGCAGATAGCGGGTATTGGCGTTCATCCTCGCCAGTTGGTCGGCGGCCACTGCGCGAATGCGCGGGTGCGCGTGGCCGACATGCGGCACATTGTTGTAGGCATCGAGATAAGGCCGCCCCATCTCGTCGAAAAGATGGTGGCGCCAGCCGCGCAGGAACGTGACGGGGCGGCGGTAGCTGAGCTTGAGGTTAGCGCCGAAACGGGCCTTGCGTTCGGCCAGCAGGGCGCCCGCGTCGATGGCACGGTAGGCGACCTTGTCGTCCGGCAGGTTGAGCAGCGCGGCGGGGTTGGGGCAGATCGCCCGCCACAAATCCCAGTCGTCGGGATCGGCGACGCCCGGCCAGTCGTGGCCCATGCCGTCGAGCGTCAGCGCCATCTGGAAATGCAGGTGCGGCTCCCAGCCGCCGTTTTCTTCCGGCTTGCCCAACCGGGCAAAGGCTTCGCCCGCCGCCACCCTGCTGCCGGGGTGCAATGTTTCGCAGACGGCCGGATCGAGGTGGCCGTAGAGCGCGTAGAACAGGTCGCCGTCATCGGTCCGATGCTCCAGGATGACTACTCCGCCGTAATCGAGATGGCCGGTGCGGCTTTCCACCATCGCGACCGTGCCATCGAGCGATGCCTGCACCGCCTTTCCCGCCTCCGCGAAAATATCGACCGCCATGTGAACGGTACGCCGGTTGGAAGCCAGCCAGGGTCCCTTGCGAAACGCGCCGTCGGTGTAGATCAGGCGCGGCTCGCCATATTGTCCGAGCCACAAGCCGGCATTCGCCAAGCTATGCCCGCCAAGACGGCACGCCTCGTCGGCGCGCAGGCTGAACGGATTTTCCGGCACGATGCTCTCTTTCACGGAAAGCCCGCCGACCGGCGCATCGCTCAAATCTTCGCCCAGCACCGGCGCAAAGCTTCCCCGCCGCCGGTCGAGCCATGCCGTTATGCGCTCGGCCGCATCCGTCGCCGGCAGGCCACAGGCAACGCGCAATCGCGCGCGCATGAGCGCACCGTCGATCGCCGCGTTTTCCAGCAGACGCCAGGCCGGTGCCTGCGAGATGGTGACGTAGGGATCGTCCGGCCGACCGACCGCCTCGATCGTGGAATTGACCACGCTGACGGCAAGGCGCATGCGCAGCAGCGGCCAGATCAGGTCGATTTCCGCAGCGCTTAAAGGCGAAACGCCGTGATAACCGGCCACCAGCGCGCAAAGCGCGGCCTCGGGGGTTTCGTGGTCGAGGATCGCATAGGCCGCGGTTATGGCGATTTCACAAACCGTGGGCGCCAGCGCCATATCGCCAAAATCGATAAGCCCGCTCACCCGTGTCGGCTCTGTCAGGCCCGGCACCACCAGTATGTTGAAGTCGTTGAGGTCATTGTGGATCGGCTGGGCCGGCAGTTCCGTCAGCGCCGGGAGCGCTTTCTGATAGTCGGCGACGATGCCTTCGACCAGCCGGCGGCGGAGGCCGTCGCCCAGCACAGGCAGGCGGTCTGCTATCCAGCCGGCTTTCGACAGGTCCCACTTCGCCGCATCGGGCGTCGGCATCCATTCGTAGCCGGCAAGCGCGCGGTCGAGCCTCGCCGCCAGCCCGCCCAGCGCCGAAAGCGTTTCCAGCCGCTGCGGCCCGGCATCGCCCATCGGGATGCCTTCGAGGGCGCGCTGGACCCACACCACCCTTGGATGCCCGCCATCGTCGGCAAGCGGCTGCCATAACCGGCCGTCCGGCGCGGACAAGATGTGCGGCAGCGGCAGGGACGGGTCCGAACGAAGCGCCCATGCGATGGCGCTGCACTGGTTTTCGACCAGCGCTACGTCGCCGTTGCGGCGCATCGCCTTGACGATGACATCGCCCCCAGCCGTCGCGGCGCGGAAATTCAGGTCGTGCTCACCGCCGAGTTGCCGTAGCGGGCCGGCAACCCCGAACTGCCTGGCTACCGTGTCGTGCAACCAGCCATGGTCCATGTCTAGACTCCTGAACTTCCCTGCCTGCG
The DNA here is from genome assembly GCA_049647745.1 of Mesorhizobium sp. Classification (GTDB taxonomy): domain Bacteria; phylum Pseudomonadota; class Alphaproteobacteria; order Rhizobiales; family Rhizobiaceae; genus Mesorhizobium. The sequence goes on along the minus strand of JBARYG010000202.1, from coordinate 19,429 downwards.
CCATCGTGCGCCGACGCTCTACAGCACGTGCTGCAGGCTTTTGTCTTGTGCATGTCGTTGTCCCAAAACCGCTGCGCACTTTTGGGCGACATGCTCTAATCCGACGAAACCGTATTCGATGTCATCCCCCCAAGGGAGGATGACGCCCTGGCAGGGTACGGATGAGTGATTTGTAATGTAGCGGTAGTCTGAGCGACTAGCGAACCAGACGCAGTTTTGTGTCGGCAGGCGTGGCGGATGCCTCCTGAAGCGACGCGAGGAACAGCGAAAACAGTTCCTGCTGGGTCGAGAGGCCGAGCTTGGCGTAGAGGTTCTGGCGGTGCGTCTTCACCGTGGCGATCGATATGCCGAGATTGCGGCTGATCGATTCGCTGGAATGGCCCTTGAGGATCATATGGGCGACCTCGCATTCGCGCGGGCTGAGCCTGCTCTTGCCGAAATCGCCAAGCAAAAGGTCAAGCGCCGCCGGCTGGCGGGCCTGTGAGGCATCCTTTTTGCAATGCTGCCAGATACGGCGGTAAATCGCGCCGATCATCGGCTCGATCGCCCGCAACCCGTCGCACTCGTCATCGCTGAACCCGCCTATGCCCGACGACCGGTACAGGCTGATTTCCCCCAGCACGCCGCCCGGCAGCTCCACGGCGATGATCAGTTCCTCCATCCCAGCCGGCCAGCCATAGGTTCGGTAGCCCAGTTCCTCGTCGGTCCTCTGCTGAACCTTGAACTGGCGGTAATGATCGGACGAAAAATAATTGTCCGGCGCCAGTTCCCGCAACCGGTAGACGCCCGCCTTCAACCCGGCGAGATAGGCATTATAGACCGGATTGAGGATGTAGGTGCCTTCGATATAAAGCTCGAGCGCCCGCTTGCCGCTGCGGTCAGGAAAAGTATCCGCCACGTAGACCGGCCTCGCATCGCGGCGATAAACGACCGACATGGCGAATTTGTACGGGACGACGCGGCTGATCGCCTGCAAAAGCAGGTAGGGGCCGTCGGGACTGTCGCTGCCGTCGATCGCACGTGCAGCGGCTGCGCTGAACGCCCCGATCGTATCGGCTTTGTCTTCCAAACCCACTCTGTTCGCCCCTTCGAAGGGCTCGGCTATCCAGGCCCGACGCTAGGCTAGCACGGCGGCAGCCTGCGTAACAATCTCGGCAACGGCGCTCAGCGTACGCTCGATCTCTTCGATCGTGTTGTAATGGGCGATACCCAGCCTCACGACACCCTCGTCCTCGTCGAGACCCAGCAGGCGCGCCGGCTCCAGCGCGTAATTGTGGCCGGACCATGCATAAATATCCTGCTCGGCAAGCGCTTTGGCGACGGCATGGGTCGACACGCGGGCATGGGTAAAGGAAATCGTCGGCACGCGGTGGGCAAAAGCCGCAGGATCGGTGATACCGTGAATGGTGACGCCGGGGAGGTGCAGAAGCCCGTCGATCAGGCGGCGCATGAGCACGCCCTCATAGGTTTCGGAACTTCTGTAGGCGCCCAGCAACTTCTCGCGCCGCGTGCCTTGGTGACCGTTGGCCTCGCCCAGCCACTCGAGATAGTCGACCGTGGCAGCAAGACCGGCAAGCAGTTCGGTTTGCGGCGTTCCGGTTTCGAAGCGCTCCGGCAAGGCGTCGCTGGCGCAACGCACCTTGTAGGGCTCGAGTTCAGCCAGAAGGCTTTCGCGGCCCCACACCATGCCGAGGTGCGGGCCGAAAAATTTGTAGGACGAACAGGCCAGGAAATCGCAGCCGAGCGCCTGTACGTCGGGAAGCCGGTGCGGCAGCAACTGGACGGCATCGACATAGACCAGCACCCCGGCCTGTCTGGCTACAGCGGCAAGGGCCGCGACATCGTTGACGGAGCCGGTCATGTTGCTCGAATAATTGAGCGCGAGCAGGCGCGTCCGGCCGCCGAGCAGCGGCTTCAGGTCCGCCGGCTCGATGCGCCAGGTTTCGCGGTTGAAGGGCAGCCACTTGACCTTCAGGCCGAGATCCCGCGCCAGAAGCAGCCAGGGCGAGACGTTGCCCTCGTGATCCATGCGGGTGAGGATGATCTCGTCGCCCGGCTGGAACCGCCGCCCGATGGAGCGGGAGAGATGCAGCGTCAGCGTCGTCATGTTCTGCGCGATGACGATTTCGCGTTCTGAAGAAGCGCCAAGCAGGTCGGCGACCGCCCGGTGCGCGTCGTGGCCGATGGTTTCGGCCTGCTTCGAGGCGGCAAAGAAACCGCCAAGATTACTGCTGGCGCCGGCCATGGCCTCGCCGACTGCGTCGATTACCTGTTGCGGCACCAGCGTTCCAGCCGGATTATCAAGGAAAACCGGTGGGGTTTTGGGCCTGGAAAGCGCCGGAAAGCGGCTGCGCACGGCCTGAATGGGAAATGCGTGGGAGGAACTGTGCAGGGTCATCGTTCGCCTCAAAGTGAAATCCAGCCGCACCGTACACTACGGCGCCCTGCGACCGTATCCGCCCGGCGTAGCGAGGGCTATCATCCCGAAGGGGGATGCTCTTCGACACGTCCCCGCGTAAAAACGGTCTTACGGCTTAACCCGCATGGCCAGCAGCTTGGTCTCGAGATATTCGTCAAGCCCTTCGCGTCCGCCTTCACGCCCGATACCGCTGGCCTTGACGCCGCCGAAAGGCGCTTCGGCCGCGCCGAGGCGAATTTCGTTGATGCCGACCATGCCAGTCTCCAGCCGTTCTCCCATGCGAACGGCGCGGTCCATATTCTCGGTGAACAGATATGCCGAAAGGCCGTAGGGAACGCTGTTGGCAGCCTCCAGAACCTCCGCTTCCGTCTTGAAGCGGTAGAGCGCGGCCACCGGCCCGAAAATCTCTTCGTCGCAAAGCCGGGCTGACGGCGGCACGTCGGTCAGCACCGTAGGCGCGTAGAAGGAGCCCTTCTCGTAGTCTTCGCCCTGCATGCGGCTGCCGCCCGTCCTGATTTTCGCGCCGACGCTGACGGCATCCGCCACCAGATACTCGACCTTCTCCACCGCCTTATAGTCGACCAGCGGCCCCATGCGGACCCCTTCATAACTGCCGTCGCCCACTTTGAGCGCCTGGGCATGCTTTACGATCGCATCGGCCACGCGGTCATAGATTTCGTCCTGGACGAAGATGCGGTTCGCACCGATGCAGGCCTGACCCGCATTGAGGAATTTCAGCACTGACAGCGACTGCACCGCCTCGTCCAGATTGCAGTCGTCGAACAGGATGGCGGGCGCGTTGCCACCCAGTTCCATCGAGGTGCGCTTGATATGCTCGGCCGCGCCCCGCAGCAGCACGCGGCCGATCTCGGTGGAGCCGGTGAAGGAAATCTTGCGCACCCGTGCATCGGTGAGCAGAACGTTGCCGATGGAAGACGCCTTCCCGGTCACCACGTTGAAGACGCCAGCAGGCAAATCCGCCTCCAGGAACAGTTCCGCGACCTTCAGCGCGACGCACGACGTCGCCTCGGCCGGCTTGAGCACCATGGTGCACCCAGCCGCGAGCGCGGGGGCTGCCTTACGGAAGATCATGGCGCACGGAACGTTCCACGGAATGATCGCGCCGCAGACCCCAACGGGCTGGCGCATGGTCAGCAGGCGACGGTTGCCGTTGGGATCGGGAATCCAGGCGCCATAGGCGCGCCGCGCCTCCTCGGCATACCAGCGCAGGGAATCGATCGACAGTTGCAGTTCGCCCTGCGCCTCGAAAAGCGGCTTGCCTTCCTCGCGCGTGACCAGCAGCGCCACTTCGTTGCGCCGCGTTTCCAGAATGTCGGCGACGCGGTGCAGATAGCGCGCCCTTTGCGCCGCGCTCAGCGCCGACCAGGCCGGAAACGCCGCTGCCGCCGCATCGACGGCGAGGCGTGCATCCCTTTCATCGCCATAGGGGATATGCGCGACAAGGCTGGAATTCGCCGGGTTGGTCGATGAAAAAACCTCGCCGCCGATGGCGGCGTGGAATGCCCCGCCATACATCATCTTCGGTTCAAGAACCGTATTGCCTGCATCGCCTTGCATCATCGCGTTCTCCAACGATCCGGGACTCCAACGGTCCGGAGCCGGATCGCCCTCATGTCCGCCACAAATCATCTGTTCCGGCCTGGCGGGAAAACCACGGGCCGGCCCTTGTTATCCGGTAACTTCCGGCTCGGCCTTCAACTGCTCGACCGTCATGCCCAGAACCCGCGCCTCGATCTCCATCGGGTCGGCTTCGAAACCGGTCCGTACGGTATCCACCGCCGACGACAGATCCGGCGTCTCGTCTTCGAAATAGAGGCCGACCGCATTCTTGCGCACCAACGGATCGCAAGCGGGAGCGTGAACCTCGATCAGCGTGACGTTCCCGGCGCTGCGGTTCCATGCCCAGTGCACCGCGTTACGGGGGATGCGGCAGAGATCGCCTGCCTTCATCAGGAAGCCGTCGTCATTGATGAAAACCCAGACCTCGCCCTCGGTGACGTAGTTGATCTGTTCGGCATCGTGGGTATGGGGGTGGGAATGATAGCCCGGGCCACGCACGGCAATCATCATGTTGCAGTCGTTGCCATAGACCATCTTCGTGGACATGGCTCCGCCGCGCGTCTTCAAGACGTTCTGGCCTTCCTTTATGTCATCGATATTGACGCATATCGCCATGCGATTTTCCTTTGTGATCCTGATTAGCTTCTTCGATCGAACTGGTGGCTCGCAACGACCGCCCTGGCGGCGGCCATGATCCCCTGGTATCCGGTGCAGCGGCACAACTGGCCGGAAATCGCCTCGCGGATTTCGGCATCGGTGGGGTTTGGATTGGTGGACAGAAGGTGGTGGAGAACCACCACCATGCCGGGCGTGCAGAACCCACACTGGAGGCCGTGGTGCTCTCGCATCGCTTCCTGTATCGGGGAAAGCCCCTGCTGCGGCGAGACGCCTTCGACGGTGAATACCTCTGCGCCTTCGGCCTGTACGGCAAGCATCAGGCAGCCGCGCACCGGGTCGCCGTCGACGATGATCGTGCAGGCGCCGCAAACGCCGTGCTCGCAGCCCAGATGCGTACCCGTCAGTCCCAGCTTGCTGCGCAGGGCGTCGGCGAGGCTCTGCCTCGGCTCCACTTCGAGAGCGACAGCCCTGCCGTTCACCGTCAGCTCGACATGATGTTGTTTCATCGGCGCAACCCTTGCGCGCGCTCGAAAGCCTGCGTCAGCGCACGCCGGGCCAATACCCGGCCGATATGCCGACGATAGGCAAGGCTGATGTCGGGATTGTCGAACTCGAACTGATCCATATCGATGAGCGCCAGCGCTTCCTCCACGGTCTCCTTGGTGACGGGACGCCCACCCAGTGCCGCGGCGGCCGCGTCGCAGCGCAGCGGCACCGGGGCCACCGCGCCGATGACCAGATGCGCCGACCGGCAGTTGCCGTTCTCGTCAAGGCTCAGGCGCGCGGCCGCCGATGCCATGGCGAAATCGCCCTTGCGCCGCGACAGTTCGACGAAGGCAGCCCCTTCCGGCGAGGGGATCGTGACAAGGATTTCCTTCAGGATTTCACCCTCGTCGAGGCAGGTTTCGAAGGTGCCCGCCGTGAAGTCCGACGCGTCGACCGTTCGCTCGCCCTGCACGCTGGCAAGCACCAGCCGCGCCTGATAGCCGAGCATCACCGCCGGGGTTTCCGCGGCCGGGTCCGCATGCGAAAGGCTGCCGCCTATTGTGCCACGCGCGCGGGTGGGCGGATGGCCGACATTGGACAGGCCGAAATGAAGCAAAGGCAGCTTTTCGCGGACGAGAGGCGAAGCCAGCGCGTGGGCTTGCCGCGTCGTCGCGCCGATACGGATGGTTCCGTCCTGCTCCCGGATACCGGCCAGTTCGGGAATGCGGTTGAGGTCGACCAGCACTTCCGGGCGGGCAAGGCGCAGCGCCAGCATCGGCACCAGGCTCTGGCCGCCGGCGATGACGCGCGCGTCCGGGCCGTAGAGCGCCAGCAATTCCAGCGCTTCGGGAAGCGTGCGCGGCGCGTGATAATCGAAGGGAGCCGCTTTCATGATGCGCTCGCAAATCCGGTCGACTGCAAGACCCGCTCCGGCGAGAACGGCAGACGATTGAGCCCTCGGACCGTACCCAGCGCGTCGGCGATGGCGTTGCCGACGGCGGCGCCAACGCCCGAGGGGCCGACCTCGCCCACTCCCTTGACCCCAAGAACATTGCCCGGCGCCCTCACCTCCTCCAGCACCAGCGTGCGGATGGGCGGAATGTCGTAGACATTCGGCAGCATGTAGTCGGCAAAGGTACCCGTCGTCAGTTGCGCGTCATCGCTATAGGTAAGCTCTTCAAGGAAGGTGCCGCCCAGCCCCTGCGCCACGCCGCCGACGATCTGCCCCTCGACGATCATCGGGTTGAGTTGCCGTCCGACGTCGCAGGCGACGAAATAGCGCTCGACCTTGGTTTCCCCGGTTTGCGGATCGACCAGCACATCGGCCATATGGACCGCGAACACGGCAGCACCCGCCGGAACGCCGCGCACATAGGAAGTGACCACCAGCCCGTCATTATCGGCGATGTTGATGTCGGCAGGCGAGGCCAGTATCTCGGTGTTTCCCGGCATCAGCATGCGCGCGATTGCGCCCAGCGAAATGACCGGCGCATTTTCCTGTCCGTGCCAGATATCGCCGTCGCGCAGCGACAGTTCCTCGACGGGAATATCGAGCTTGGCGCTCGCCGCCCTGAGTGCCTTTTCCTTCACCGATACGGCAGCGCTGAAAACGGCGTTTCCACCCAAAACGGCGGTGCGGCTGGCATAGCTGCCGCCGCCGAAGGTGATGATGCCGGTGTCGCCATGGCGCACGCGAATGCGCTCGACCGGGATGGTCAGCACGTCCGAGGCGATCTGGGCGAGCACGGTTTCATGCCCCTGCCCCTGGTTGCTCGAGCCGCTGAATATCTGCGCCTTGCCGTATTGGTCGACTTCGATGCGCACGCCTTCGAAGGGCCCGAGACCGGACGGCTCGACCAGCGCGCACATACCCCGGCCGCGCCGCCAGCCATCGACCTCGCGTTCATAGGCTATGTCCCAGCCGAACTCGGCCAGCGCCCGGTCGAAGACATGGGGGAAATTGCCGCTGTCGAAGATGGTCGGGCGCTTTACGCTCTCGGTTCCGACGCGCCACGGCATCTGGTCCGGCTGGATCAGATTTTTCCGGCGCAGTTCAGCAGGATCGACCCCCATTTTCATGGCCAGGCGGTCAAGGATGCGTTCGCGCGCGAAGTTCGCCTCGAACATGCCCGGAGCCCGGTACGTCCCGGTCGGCGTCTTGTTTGTCATCACCGTCTGGGCGTCGATGCGGTAATTGCGCACCCGGTAGGGGCCGGGAAAGGAAGCGGCGGCGTGGGAAGGGACGACATCGCCATGAGTGCGGATATAGGCGCCCATATCGGTCGTCAGCTTCACGTCGAAGGCCGTGATCAGCCCATCGGCAGAGGCCGTCGCCGTCACCTCGAAGTCGCAGTCGCGCGAGTGGTTGATGGCGGCGAAATGCTCGAAACGGTCCTCGATCCAGCGCACGGGGCGCCGCAACCGGATGGCCAGGAAGGGGATCAGGAAATCTTCCGGGTAGAATTCGCCGCGCGCGCCGAAACTGCCGCCGACATCAGGCTCGACCATGCGGATTTCGGCCTCGCCCATCTGCAGCATCGCAGCGAGGATATTGCGATTGGTGTGGACCACCTTGGTCGGCCCGTGGATTTCAAGGAGGTTGCGGCCGGCGTCGTAGGCGGCAAGCAGGCCGCGCGTTTCCATCGGCATGGCGCTATGGCGCTGGATGGAGAACTTTTCCGTCACGCTGAAGGCGGCGTCTTTCAGCGCCAACTTCACGTCGCCGAGATCGAAGCCCCAGCGCCCGGCGAGGTTGCCGATCTCGTGAAGAGGTTCGGCGTCGTCCAGAATGCCGGCATGGGGATCGGTGACGACTGCGAGCGGATCGAAATCGATCTCGATGAGTTCGGCAGCGTCTTCCGCGATGGCGCGGCTGTCGGCGACGATGACGGCGACCGGTTCGCCGACATAGCGCACCCGGCCGCTGGCCAGCACATGCTGGAGATAGGGCTGAAGGTCGCCGTGGGTCGGAATGCGGCACGGGATCGGGGCGAGGCCTTCCGGCAGGTCGGCGGCGGTGATGATGGCGTGGACGCCCTCCAGCGCCAGCGCGGCCTCGAGGTTGATCGCACCGATACGCGCATGCCCGTAGGGGCTTCGATAGATATGCGCCTCAAGCATGAAGGGCATGGCCAAATCCGCCACGAAACGCCCTTCGCCGCGCAGGAAACGCTCGTCCTCGACCCTTTGCGTGCGCGCACCGATGGCCATTTTGCTCAGGCCACCGTCTGGTCGATGAACTTGCAGCAATCGACGATCGCCGCGCCGTCCAGTTCCAGCCGTTTGTTGCGCAGCGCTATGTCGATATGCAGCCGCGACGGGTTCTTGCCGCCAAGGTCGCGATTTTCGCCGATGGCCATCAGCACATTGCCATAGCAGGAACGCGCTTCGACGCCGCCGGCATTGTCCCAGCCGCGTATCGACATCGTTTCCCAGTTGCCGCGATGCTCGATGCCCCAGCCGACATGCGACAGGCGACGCGCGCCTTCGTCGCCGCGGCTGTCGAGCAGCGTCTCCAGCATGACCGCCTCGCGGCCGCCTTCGATCCGGTTCGCCGAGCCTTTCTCGAAGTGGATGCTCATCGGCTGGGTGACATAGCGCTCGAACGGGAACAGGATATCGCCGGGCGAAAGCACCAGCACGCCCTCCACGGTTTCCTCTTCCACCGTGGTGCAGACAAGGCCCGTTCCCCAATGGTCCCAGCGGCCGGCGACATCGGCCATGCCGTACTGGTTGGAGGCCGGGCGGGACCCCTTGTCCATAACCAGGTCAGTGCCGTCCACCGAGGTGATGCGGACCTTGCGGGCGCTCTGGAAGCGGGCGACGCCTCGGACCGCACGGTCCTTCACCACCGCGCTCGGCATCAGCCGCATGAGGACGTCTTCCGGCTCGCGGGCGCGCAGGATGCGGGTTCCGGTCGCAAGGATGGCCTCGTGATCGTTGGAGTAGAGCATGCCGCCGGTCGAAACGTCGACGACGAAATCCGCCTGCTTCATGACGTCGATCATCAGCGGCTGCGGGCTGGCGCGGCCGAGCACGTTGGAGGCATCGGCATTGATCAGCGGCTGCACCATGACGAAGGCCTGGGCGCCGAGATCGCGCGCGGCGGCCATGAAAGCGGCCGAATAGACCGGATTGGTGAAGGTGTCGGCATAGACGACCACTTTTTCGCCTTCGCCGACCTTCGATTGCTTCAGGCCTTCGCGAAAAATAGGGATGATATCCGCCGCTGCTTCCTGACTGATCGGCAACCTGATCATGCTTGGCTCCGTGGTCGTCCGGTTCGAGATTTCCACCTCGTATCGAAGCGGTCATCCTGTGTTATTAAGCTTGCCATTGATAGCCATCTAGCACAGTGTTTGTTTTAGTTATCGCCTTTGGGAATACCGCGTGGACCAGAAACAGCTAGAGCGTTTTGTCGATGTCGTCGAAAGCGGAAGCCTCAGCCGCACCTCGAAACGGCTGCATGTCTCACAACCGGCGCTGAGCAAAAGCCTGAGATTGCTTGAGGAGCAACTGGGCGTACGGTTGCTCGAACGCGGGCCAAGGGGTGTCAAGCTGACCCCCTTCGGCGAAGCTTTCTATCGGCGCGCCCGCTCGGTAACGGCGGAACTGCGCCGCGCCAACGACGACCTCGACCATATCAAGGGCATGCTGACCGGCTCGATCTCGCTCGGCGTGACGCCGGGACCCGGCATCCTCGACCAGATCATCCCCAAGGCCATCGTGCGGGTGGCGCTAAAGCGCCCGGTGCTGAAAGTGCGCGTTCGCAGCGGAACGATCTCCGAGCTTCTGGTCGACCTGCATCGGGGCGATCTCGATCTTCTCTTCACCGTGCTGGACGAAAGGACGAAGGGGCCGGACCTCAAGACGCAGAAACTGTTCGACGATAGCTTCGCCCTCGTCGTGCGCACCGGCCACAAGCTTCTGACCCAGAAGGAAATTTCGCTCAACGACCTGGTCAGTTCGCGCTGGGTGATCCTGGAAGACGCAATGACGCTGTGGGACAGCGTGGCCAAGCTTGCCAGCGAAAGCGGCATCGAGATTTCCACGCGGCCTATCGAAAGTAATTCGCTGGTGTTCATTCGCGAAGTAGCCCGCCGCACGGATTTCATCGGCATCATTCCAGCCTATGCGGCGGAAATGAGCACGTCGTCGGGCGACCTCCGCTATATTCCGCTCGAACGTATTTCGTCGCATGGCCTGCTGCCCAAGCTGATCCGGCCACTCGGCCTCGTCCATGCCGCCGAAATCGAGCTGACGGAAAGCAGCAAGGCGCTGCTACGCAGCATCAACACCGTCTGCATCGAGATGAACCTGATCGATAAATAGAGCGGCTGCGAGCCTACCGTCCTGATCCGGCATCACCGAGGCCAAGCCATATCCAAAAAGAATAGCTGTCGACATCTCATGCCTACACTGTCGGCGCTCGCCGGTGTAGGCACGCACTTCGAACGAGCCTATGGCGTCGCTTAGCGCGCGCCTTCAATCTGTCTGACAGCTCGGCGTCATCGGAGCCCGCATGCCAAACGCCGCATACGACTACATCGTTATCGGGGCCGGTTCGGCGGGATGCGCCATGGCAGCCCGGCTGAGCGAGAATCCGGATATCTCGGTGCTGCTGCTGGAAGCCGGCGGCTGGGACAGAAACCCTCTCATCCACGTGCCCATCGGCTGGGGGATGCTGATCAAGGCCGGATGGTACAACTGGAACTATGCCAGCGAGCCGGTGGCGGCGCTGGGCGGCCGCGTGCTGGACTGCCCACGCGGCAAGGTGATGGGCGGCACATCGTCGATCAACACAATGGCCTATGTGCGCGGCCACAGGGAAGACTATAACCGGCTGGCGCACACCGGCCTTGCCGGCTGGGCCTACGACGACGTCCTGCCCTACTTCCGCAAGCAGGAAGACTGGGAAGGCGGGGCGACGCCCTATCGCGGCTCGGGCGGCCCCATCGGCACGGGCAAATCCCAATATACGGACGACCTGATCGACGCCTATGCCGTGGCTTCGAAGGAGGCCGGTCACGACTGGACCGACGACTATAACGCCGAGCGCCAGGAAGGCTTTTCAAGGATGCAACTGACGTTGCGCAACGGCCGCCGCTGCTCCACTTCGGTCGGTTACATCCAGCCGGCAATGAAGCGTGCCAACCTTACCATCGTCACGCAGGCGCAGGTCACACGGATAAGGCTCGCGAATTCACGGGCGCAGGGCGTCGACTATATCCGCAACGGCAAGTCCGTCTCGGTGATCGCCCACAAGGAGGTGATCCTGAGCGCCGGCGCGTTCAATTCGCCGCAATTACTGATGCTTTCAGGCATCGGCGATCCGGCGCAACTCGCCGGATTCGGCATAAAATGCGGGACGGCATTGCCCGGCGTCGGCCGCAATCTGCATGACCATTACGGCACGTCCATCGCCTACAAGCGCCATACGCCCGGTCCCTTCCATCGCAGCATGCGCGCCGACAAGGCGGCGATCGGCATGGCGCAGGCCTATCTGGCAGGCTCCGGCTTCGCCACGCGGCTGCCGGGCGGCATCACCGCCTTCGTCAAAAGCACGCAGGCCGAAAAACTTCCCGACCTGCAACTGCTGTTCGTCGGCGCGCCGATGAACGCGCACCCCTACCTGAACCCGCTGGTCAGGCCCTATGAAGACAAGATTTTCACGCGCGTCATCCTGTGCCGCCCCGAGGGGCGCGGCTCGATCACGCTGAAGTCGGCCAATCCTTATGACGCACCACGCATCGACGAGGCCGTGCTCAATACGGATTCCGATATCGTGCGCATGCGCGAGGGCATGAAAATCTTCCGGGAAATCGGCCAGCAGTCGGTTCTTGCGAAGCATTGCACCGAAATCGGCCCCGGCGTCGGCAAGACCAGCGACCGGGAGATCGACGATTACGTCCGCTCCATCGTCTCGCTTTCCTACCACCCTGCTGGCACCTGCAAGATGGGCACAAGCGGCGACGAAATGGCGGTCGTGGACGCGGAATGCCGCGTGCACGGCATAGGCAATTTGCGGGTCGTGGACGCCTCGATCTTTCCCGAACCGCTCGGAGGCAACATCAATGCGCCGATCATCATGGCCGCCGAAAAGATCGCGGCCATGATCCTGCACCCGCAAAGCGGCCAGAACCGGTCGGCGGCGGCATGAAGGAGGAAGCCATGCAACAGGCACCGACCGGAACGATCGGCTACGAGGTTCAAGACCGGATCGCGCTGATCGAGATCAGGCGGCCGGAAAAGCACAATGCGCTGACGCTCGGCCTGATCCGGGAACTGGCGAGGACCATCGACCGCTTCGACGCCAACCGCGACGCCGACGTGGCAATTCTTTCGGGCCAAGGGAAATCGTTCTGCAGCGGCGCCGACGTCGGTGAAAGCCAGATGGCCAGCCGGGAGGAAATGGAGGCTTCGCGCGACCAGATGAGCATCGGCCACCCCTTCTTCGAACTTTTTTCCCATTCAGCCAACAATAAGCCGGTGATCGCAGCACTGCACGGCAACGTGCTGGGGCTGGGACTCGGGCTCGCACTCGACTGCGATCTCGTCGTCTGCGATGCAAATGCCCGCCTGCAGGTGACGGAAACGACGCGCGGGCTCGGCGGCTACCGCCACTGGGCGCTGATGAAGGCGCGCGGCTGTGCTGCCTTCGCCGACGACGTGTGCATTACCGGCCGGCCCTTCACGGCGGCGCAGGCGCTGGCGGCCGGCCTGTTCAACCGCGTCGCGGAGGCGGGAAACGCCATGGCCGAGGCGCTTGACATGGCGCGGCAGATATCGGCATCGCCGCCGCTCAGCGTACGCGAGACGGTGCGGATCAGGCGGTGGCAGTTCATGAAGCTGACGCGCGAGGTGGCGTTCCAGGCGGAGCCCGCCAGACTGCACTTGACCGAAGATTTCGCCGAAGCGGTTGCGGCGTTCGCGCAAAAACGCCCGGCCGGTCCGTTCAAGGCGCGGTGACCGAGGCCGTGCGATGATTGTGTACGAGACGCAAGCGCTGAATTCCGACAGCGCCTATAAGCTGATTTCCGCGACCGTGACGCCGCGGCCGATCGCATGGGTTTCAAGCCTGAACGCCACCGGCGGGGTAAATCTGGCGCCGTTCAGCAGCTATACTTTCATCAGCTATTCCCCGCCGAAGGTGCTCATCAGCATCGGGCCCGGCACCGACAAGTTGAAAGATACGCTGGTCAATGCCGATGCACGCGGCGAATTCTGCGTCAGTTCGGTAACACCGGATTTTCTCAAGGCGATGGCCAACAGCTCGTTCGCCTATGAGAGCGCGGAGAGCGAGGCGGCGGAACTGGGGATCGATCTCGCCCCTGCCCGCCTCGTCGAAACCCCGTTCGTCGCGGGCGCGGCCGTCGCCATGGAGTGCCGCGTCGACCGTATCGTCGAGGTCGGCGACGACGACCGGCACCGGCTGATCATCGGCACTGTCGTCTGTTTCCATATCGACGAGGCGATCTGGCAGGGGGATCGCATCGACCCCGCAGCCTATCAGGCGCTTGGGCGCATCGGCGGTCCGCTTTACGTTACCCGCGGCGAAATCCTGAAGATGGCCGCGCCGCGCGCGCCGGCCGGTAGCGAAGCCTGACGCTGTGCTATTTCCTTTCGCTATGGCGGCAACGACAAATGCTCTTTGAAGCATCCCCCATATGCGGGAAGTTCGCTTGCCGTTGAGATGGAGGAAAAATTGCCCACGTTACGTATCGTCGATGCTCACCATCATCTTTGGGATCTCAACCGGCTGAACTACCCCTGGCTGCATACGCGGCCAGTCGGCCCGACGATCTGCGGCGACATCACCCCGATCACCGACAATTTCACGGTCGACCGCTACATTGCCGGGTTCGGCCACCACAACGTGGTGAAGTCGGTGCATGTCGAGGCAGGCGCCAATGCGGACTCGGCCGTCGAGGAAACAGAATGGCTGCAACAGGTGGCCGACGAGCACGGCTATCCGCACGCCATCGTCGCCAAGGTCGACATGCACAAACCTGACGCGCAGGCGGTGATCGAACGGCATGTCGCCTACAAGAACGTGCGCGGGCTGCGCCACATGATCAACTGGCACACCGACATGAGCAAAGTCTATGCGCCGGAGAACTATCTGGAAAACGAAACCTGGCTGAAGAATTTCGCGCTGCTTGGCCGCTACGGGCTGAGCTTCGACCTGCAGATTTATGCCGGGCAGATGGGCCAGCTCTACGAACTGGCGAAGAAGCATCCCGAAATCCCGGTGGCGATCGACCACTCCGGCATGCCGATCGACCGCAGCCTCGAACAGCTGAAGCTCTGGAAAAGCGGGCTTCGCCAGTTGGCCAGCCTCGACCATGTGCACATCAAGATGTCGGGGCTCGGCATGGTGGATCATCGGTGGACCGTTGAATCCATCCGCCCCTACATCCTCACCATGATCGATATTTTCGGCCCGGACCGCGCCATGTTCGGCAGCAACTTTCCGGTCGACAAGCTCTACAGCAGCTTTGAAGTCCTATACGACGCCTACGAGACCGTGACGCAGGACTTCGCGGACGGCGAGCGCCAAAAGCTGTTCGCCGAAACGGCGGAGAAATTCTACCGGATCTGACCAAGCACTTACGTCAACGCCAACTTTGTCCGGTTGGCGTTGCGGTCAATAGCCCTTGCCGCGATCAGCCCTGTCGGCGAGCGGCTCGCCGCGAACCCAGGTGGAGAGATTAGCCAGCAGCTTTGCCGTCAGCCGGTCGTGATGGTCGGCCGAATACCATGCGGCATGCGGGGTAAGCGTCACCTTTGGATGACGATAGAACGGGTGGTCCTCGGGTAGCGGCTCCGGATCGGTCACGTCGAGGGTGGCATGGCGCAGGCCATCGTCTCGGTCGAGAGCGTCGAGAAGGGCATGCTGGTCGACAAGGGTACCGCGTGCGACATTGATGAGATGCGCACCCTTTTTGCAGGCAGAAAGGACGGCCGCGTTGACGATGTGATGCGTTTCAGGCGTCGCCGGCGCGCACAAGACGAGGTGATCCGCCTGCGCAGCAAGCTCGGTGATCGAGCCGACGAACAGGCCGGATGCCTCCTGCGGCATGGAACGGCGCAACGCCTTGACATTCATGCCCAAGGCCTCGGCACGCCGCGCGATGGCCTGGCCGATGGCGCCATAGCCGACCAAGCCCAGGGTCTGGCCCTTGATTGAGCGAAAGGTTCCCTGCGGCCAGTTCCGTTCGTCCATCAAGTGCTTGTATTGCGCGGCATCCGAACAGATCAGGCCGGAAAAGCGCTTGCTGTCGCGCACGACGGCGGTCATGACATATTCGGCAATCGGCTCGGCGGTGATGCCGCGGGCACAAGCGACGACGGGACCCTCCCACGCCCAATGCGGCAGGACATCGACGCCGGCGGAGGCAAGCTGGATGAAGCGGATGTTGAAAGGCCAGCCGGCGGGTGCTTCCTTCGGCGCGTTCGACCACGCCTTGGCGAAGGAAAAGATCGCTTCCGCTTCCGGGGGCGGCAGCCACACCGGCTGGTCGGCGCCCTTGCGGATCAGCACGGGTGCCGTCTCATGGTTTTCGAAGCGCGGCAGTTCGGCATCGGATAGGCCGTAGAACAGCACCGGGCCACCGGCGCCTTCGGTCGTGGAAGCGGATAGTCCTTGATGCATCGTACCGTATCGTCCTGCCCGCCCGCAGGCGGCTGCTTTCACTGGGGGTGGATGCGCCGCAAGCCAATCGGCGCATCCCAACGTCGCTTGGAATCCTAGCTGTTATACGGGATCGGGTCCCGCGAAATGAGCCGCAGACAGGCCTGCCATGCCAGTTCCTGATGCTCGGCATAGCCGGTTGGGTTTGCTTGCTTCTGCGTGGTCTGGCGCACGTCCTCGGGCGGGAAGACCAGTTGCCGGTTGCCGGCAAGGGCGGCAATCTGCGCCTGGCAGGCACGCTCGAGGAAATAGGTCCAGTTCCAGGTCTGGGACGCCGTTGGGCCGCCGACCAGCAGGCCGTGATTGTGCAGGATCATCGCGTTGTGGTCGCCGAGATCGGCGACGATGCGGTCGCGCTCGTCGAGGTTGAGAGCGATGCCTTCATAGCCGTGATAGGCGATGCGGCCATAGAATTTCAGCGCCAGTTGGGTGATCGGCAGCAGGCCGTCCTTCTGGCAGGAAACCGCCATGCCGGCGGCGGTATGGGTGTGCAGAACGAACTGCAAATCCTTGCGCGCCATGTGGACGGCCGAGTGGATGGTGAAGCCGGCGGGGTTGACCTTTTTTCCCTCCCGGCCGGGCTGGTCGACGATGTTGCCTTCCATATCGATCTTGACCAGGTCGGAGGCGCGCATCTCGTCGAAAAGCAGGCCATACTGGTTGATCAGGAAGTGATGCTCCGGCCCCGGCACTCGCGCGCTGATGTGCGTATAGATCAGGTCCGTCATCCGGAAATGGGCGACCAGCCGGTAGAGAGCCGCCAGTTCGCAGCGAAGCTGCCATTCCGTGTCGGAAATACCTTCGACCGGCGATTTGGTATTCGTGTCTGTCATGTTCCATCCTTCCAGGCTTGGTCAACGGGTCAGCCGGATAGGCTGAAAATGACAAGGATCTGTCGCCCAACACCGATGACAGTGATCCGAACGAGCGATAAAAAGTAGTTTGGTCTTCGTTTGGCATATAGCCGGCAGGCATATCCTCGCCGCAGGATCGAACCTGCTACGAAGCCTATGCCGGAGCCGCACGCCGCCACATGGAACGCGCGATGCCTTTCTGGATCGGCTTGCCGTTCTGGTTGATGACGCTGATGGAGCGGTCGACGATGTAGCGGCTTCCGTCGCTGGTCAGTTTCTTGGCGGCGATTTCCACCTCGATATGCAGCGTGTCGCCGACGAAGATCGGCGCCAGATAATTCCACTCCCTGATGCCAAGCGCGCCGACCAGCGGGTCGGCCGATTGCAGCAGCGGCGCTTCGAGATGGCTGCCGAGAGCGAGCGCCACGCCGAAAGTGCCCTGGACCAGCAGCTTGTCGAGGCCAACCTCTCGGGCATGCTCGACATCGCAATGGATCGGATGCCAACCGCCGGTCAGCATCATGAAGAACTGGTGATCGGCCTCGCTTACGGTTCGACCCTGGCTGACGGATTTCTGGCCGACCTCGATGGTATCGTAGGTAAAGCCGAGCGGTATGGTGTTGTGCTGCATCGAAGCGGACATCAGGAAATCCTTTTGCCGGAGAGTGCCACGACGGCGTCGAGGGCCAGCGGCTTCCGGCCGCCGGAGCGGCTGACAAGCGGATTCACGTCGACGGATTCGATATGCTCGCCAAAATCCTCCGCCAGATTGCTCAATGCCACCAGCACATCGGCAACCGCGTCGAGATCATGTGGCGGTTCGCCTCGATAGCCTTGCAACAGGGTTACGGTTCGCGTCGAGCGGATCAGGTCGAGCGCCTGCGCCTTCGAAAGCGGCACGGGGCCGAAAGCGACGTCGCGGATGAGTTCCAGCAGGACGCCGCCGCTGCCGATCATCAGCACCAGCCCCATTTCGGGGTCGCGCTGAAGTCCGACCACAAGCTCGGTGCCGCCGACGACCTGCTGGCATACGAGCATCCCGTCGAGGTCGCCTTCAAAACCTGACTTCTCAACGTTCTGCTGAATCAGGCGGTAGGCGCCGCGCACCGCCTGCTCGTCGCCAAGGCCAAGCTGGACCGCGCCGATATCGGACTTGTGCGCAAGGCGGTCGGATGCCGCCTTGAGCACGACCGGATAGCCGATGCGGCCGGCAATGGCGACCGCCTCATCCTCGCTCGAAGCCAGTTCCTCGACGGTCACGCCGACGCCATAGGCGGCCAGCAGCTTCTTCGATTCCTGCTCGTTGAGCAGGAAGGTTCCGGTACGTTCCCTGGCCGCATCGAGAACCGCCCCGGCATCAGAGGGAATGCTTCGCGCCGGCCGGTTTTCATGGCCGGCTTTCCCGTGCCGCGCCGCCGTATCCGCCCAGTTCGCGATCAGGGAAAGCGCGCGCACCGACTTGGTGGTTTCCTGGATGAAGGCAACATTGGGAAGCCCGGCCCTGACCTGGCGGGTGTAGTCGGTGTACATGCGCGAGAACATCGAGATGAAGGCCAGCTTCTTGCCGCGCCGGCTCACAAGGTCATGGATGCCCTGGAAGCGCTCTTCCCAGTTGGCGGCCATGCCCTCCTCGCGCGGCAGTTCCGCCTGGAGGATAAGGATATCGAGGTTCGGATCGTCGCACAGGATATCGACCGCCTCGATATATTTCTCGACGCTGGTCAGGACCGTAAAGCCGCCGTCGGCCGGGTTGCCGGCGGACGAGCCCACTGACAAAAGCGCCGCCAGACGCTTCTCGACATCGGCGGCCAGCGGCGGAAACTTCAGGCCGGAGCCAGCGGCGCCGTCCACCAGGATGCCGCGATAGGCGCCCGACAGGCTGAGCGCGCCGATATTGTGGCCTATTGAAGCGCCGAGATGGACGATCAGTTCGACGGCCTCGATCGCCTCGTCCAGCGAATCGACGCGGATTACGCCGATATCCTTCATCATCGCGCTGAACACCGCCGCACTTCCGGCCAGCGCCCCGGTGTGGGTCATGGCGGCCAGCCTGCCTTCCTCGCTGGCGCCGATCTTGAAGACGATGACCGGCTTGCCGTTGTCGCGTGCCAGCGCGCAGGCGGCCTTGAACTTTTCCATGTCCTTGATGGATTCGAGGTAGCAGAAGATCACCTTGGTCGCGTCGTCCTGCGCCAGAAAGGCGATGTAGTCGGCGCAGTTCAGCCCGATCTCGTTGCCGCTGCTGATCAGTTTGCCGATCTGGATGCCGCGATCGGCGAGGATGTGGTTGGCATAAAGCAGCACGCCGCCGCTCTGGCCCACCAGCGAAACGCAGCCCTTGGCGACATTGAGCTTGCGGTGGTCGACAAGTGTGACAAGACCGCTGTCGGCGATGATGTTGCCGGTACAGTTGGGTCCGGTCACGGCAAGGCCGGTATCCGCAACGACCTTGGCCAGTTCTGCGGCCAGCGCCAGACCCTCGGCGCTGCCATCCTCGCCGAAGCCGGAGGCAAAGACGGTCGCGCTGCGCGCGCCGGCCGCGGCGGCGGCCGCCAACCCCGCCGGAACATGCTGCGACGGCATCAGGAAGGCGACGTGATCAGGCTTTTCCGGCAGACTGGCGAAATCCTTGTAGCAGACCTCGTTGCCGATCCTGTCGCGGTTCGGGTTGAGGGCGTAGATCGGGCCTTTGAAGCCGTGTTCGTGGACGGTTTTCCAGACGGTCGCCGGCCAGCTTCCCGGACGGTCGCTCGCGCCGACAAGCACGATGTTGCGCGG
>JBARYG010000201.1:0-2390 GCA_049647745.1 Mesorhizobium sp. | reverse complement strand
TCAGACTGCTGACAAACCCCTGGCATTTGCCGGGGGTTTTTGATTCAGTGGGTCATGTTGAAGCGACCCGCGCCCGAACAAATCGCTCTTGAGATTGTGACGCTTGAGGAGTTGGTTCCCAAGGACCATCTTCTGCGCAAGATCGAGCGAGTAATCGATTTCTCGTTCATCCACGATCTGACGGCGCCGCTCTACTCGTCCGACAATGGCCGGCCGCCGCTGGATCCGACGTTGATGTTCAAGGCGCTGTTCGTCGGCTACCTGTTCGGGGTGCGCTCGGAGCGGCAGTTGGTGCGCGAGATCGAGGTCAACGTTGCCTATCGTTGGTTCCTGCGACTGAAACTGACGGACAAGGTATTCGACGCCTCGACGCTGTCGCAGAACCGGCGGCGGCGCTACCGGGACGAGACGGTCGCTCAATCGATCTTCGACCGCATCGTCGAGCAGGCGATTTTGGCCGGCCTGGTCGACGGCACGGTGCTCTACACCGATTCGACGCATCTGAAGGCCAACGCCAACAAGGGCAAGTACGACCTTGCCATGATCGCCAAGTCGCGCGGCGACTACTGGGCCGACCTCGACCGGGCGATCGAGGCCGAACGAACGCTGCACGGCCAGAAGCCGCTGAAGGAGAAGGAACGGCAGCCGCAGGTCAAGGAGACGAAGGTCTCGCGCACCGACCCCGAGACGGGCTACATGGTGCGCGAGGGCAAGCCGAAGGGCTTCTTCTATCTCGACCACCGCACGGTGGACGCTCGCCACGCCATCATCACCGATACGTTCGCCACACCCGCCAACGTGCACGACTCGATTGTCTATCTCTCCCGCCTCGACCGCCAGGTGGATCGCTTCGGCTTCAATGTCGGGGCCGTCGGGCTCGACGCCGGCTACGCCACGCCGGGCATCGCCAAGGGGTTGGAGGAGCGTGCCGTTCACGGCGTTACCGGCTATCGCAACCCGACACCGCCCAAGCCCGGCATGATGAGGAAGAGCGCCTTTGCCTACGAAGCCGATGCCGATGCCTATCGCTGCCCCGAGGGCCAGTTGCTCGCCTATGCCACCACCGACCGCACCGGCTATCGCCATTACAAGTCCGATCCCACCGTTTGCCGCGATTGCCCGCTTCTGGCTTCATGCACCACAAGCGCCAACACCACCCGCCTGATCACGCGCCATGTCTGGGCCGAGGCACGCGAGCGCACCGACGCCAACCGCAAGACCGCCTGGGGCAAGGCCGTCTACCGCCGCCGCAAGGAAACCGTCGAGCGCTCCTTCGCCGATGCCAAACAGCTTCATGGCCATCGCTACGCGCGTTTCCGAAGTCTCTGGCGCGTACGCGTGCAATGCCTCCTCGCCGCAACCGCCCAGAACATCAAGAAAATCGCCCTGGCGCTCAGCCCAAAACCGTTTCCCCGCCCCGCCTGAGGCCCAACGCACCTCCTGACAAGTCGTCCCGACAGCCGAAAACCAATGGCTCTCAGCCGCATACAAAAACCCCGCCGAAAATCGACGGGGTTTGTCAGCAGTCTGAAGGCGGAGTTTTTACCCCGCCTTCTCCGCTTGCATCGCTGCGCCTGTTCAGCCTGCGGCGCTGAGGTTCTGCGCGGCGGACTTGCCGGTGCGGCGGTCCTGCGCGACCTCGAAATTGACCTTCTGGCCTTCGGCCAGGCCGTTCATGCCCGAACGCTCAACCGCGGAGATATGAACGAATACGTCCGGTCCGCCGGCGTCGGGCTGGATGAAGCCGAAGCCCTTCTGGTCGTTGAACCACTTGACTGTTCCAGTTGCCATTTTCGTGTTCCTGTCGTGTTTGCTACTGTTTGACCCTTACGGACCGGTGGTATCGAGATTTTGGAGATAGACATCAGCAAACGCGACCAGAGTGGAGATGGCGCGGGCGTTCAGTTCGATCGGCCGAAATATCAACGGCATGCATATAGGGCCGGACCGCCGGCGAGGCAAGGTCACACGGAATGCCGGGAATACTTGGCGCAAGCGCGGATCGTTCTATCTTTATCGCTGGCGGAAACAGGCGCATCGGCCCAATGGTCGGGTTCGCACGCGCCCTACGTCCGTGTGCGCGGAGGCTGTCATGAAAAAGTTGATCGTCGTTTCGTTCCTCGTGCTGGCGGCCTTTCCTGCGCACGCCATTTCCCGGTACAATTCCATGAGCATGAGTTGCAGCGCGGCGCAGCAGCTCGTCCTGCGTGAAGGCGCGGTGATCCTGCGCTACCATTCCGCGCGCAACCCGAGCCTGCCGCTCTACGACCGCTATGTGAGCGACGGCGGCATGTGCGCGCTGGGGGAGGGAGCGGTGGTCGACACGGTGCCGACGCGCGACAATTCGCGCTGCGTCGTCCTGAAATGCCGCGACATCACCTACGATACAC
>JBARYG010000200.1:0-31315 GCA_049647745.1 Mesorhizobium sp. | reverse complement strand
ACCAGGCGCTTGGCCGGCTCGACGAAGCGGTGTCGCCGCGCCTTCCCATCGCGCCGCTTTCGGTCGAACGGCATCTGGCCGAGCCGGTCACGCAGGTCGAAGACATAGAGCGGCTGGCGAAAAGCCTGTCGCAGGCGCTGAAGCCGGATCTCGAACGGCGTGGCGAAGGCGTGCGGGCGCTCGGACTGATGCTTTTTCGCGTCGATGGTGCCGTCAGCCGCATTGCCGTCGGAACGTCGCGGCCCTTGCGCGACCCGGCGGTCATTCAGAAACTGTTTCATGAACGGCTTGCCGCGATCGGGCAGGATTTCGATGCCGGTTACGGTTTCGATCTTGTGCGCCTTTCGGCCCTGTCCGTCGCTCCCTTCGCTATGCAGCAGACCGATCTGGCCGGGCAGGCAAACGACGAGGATGCCGGCCTGGAACTTTTCGCCGATCGCGTGCGGGCGCGGCTCGGTGAAGCGGCGGTGCTGAAGCCCATGCGGGTGGAAAGCCACCTGCCGGAACGCGCCATCGCTTTGGT
Organism: Mesorhizobium sp.; assembly: GCA_049647745.1. Taxonomy (GTDB): domain Bacteria; phylum Pseudomonadota; class Alphaproteobacteria; order Rhizobiales; family Rhizobiaceae; genus Mesorhizobium. The sequence goes on along the minus strand of JBARYG010000200.1, from coordinate 30,792 downwards.
GCCGTTTGCAGAGGCGCTGCCGGGGGCGGCGAGAAACGCCGTGCCGCTTGTCCGGATGGAACGGCCGATCCGGCTTTTTCGCCTGCCCGAGCCGGTCGATGTGCCGGCTACCGAACTGCCGGAAGGGCCGCCCCTGCGTTTCCGCTGGCGCCGCGCCGTCTACAGCGTCGCGCGCGCCGAAGGGCCAGAGCGTATCGGCTGCGAGTGGTGGCGGGAAGATCACTTCATCTCCAGAAAGGAGAATGAAAAGGAGGAAGACTACGAAAGCCGCCGTCTGGAACTCGTCGCGAAGAAGACGGCCGCTTCGACACGCGATTATTTCCGTCTCGAGGACAGTGAGGGTCGCCGCTTCTGGCTTTACCGGCAGGGTCTTTATGAAAATGCGAAGGTTCCGCCGCGCTGGTTCATGCACGGTGTCTTTGCATGAAGCCGAAACCACCCTGCAACACGCCGGTCGAGCCGCGTTACATCGAATTCGGCGTGCAGTCGAATTTTTCCTTTCTGAGGGGTGCTTCGCGGCCGGAAGAACTGGTCGGCGCCGCCTGCCTTCTCGGTCATGCCGGCATGGGCCTTGCCGACCGCAACAGCGTGGCCGGCGTCGTGCGCGCCTGGAGCCGGTCGAAATTCATCCATATCGAGGACAAGGAGAGCCCGGAGAAATCCTTCGGTCCGGTTCATCTCCCCTATCATCCGGGCTGCCGCCTCGTTTTTTGCGACGGCACGCCCGACGTTCTCGCCTATCCGCAGGACCGCGAGGGCTGGGGGCATCTGTGCCGCATGCTGACGCAGGCCAATCTGCGCGACGAGAACGAAAAGGGCGCGACGCTTCTCAGGCGGGACGATCCCTTCGAGTGGGGCGACCGGCTGTCGCTGGCGGCGCTGCCGGATCTTTCGGCCGATCCGGAAAGCGCGATGAAAGTGCTGCGGCAGTTCAAGGACCGTTTCGGCGGGAGGCTGCGGCTCGCCGTGGCGCCGCTCTATCGCGGCGACGACCATTTCCGCATCGAGCAGGCGGCGGCGATTGCCGAAAGCCTCGGCCTGAAGCTGATGGCGACCAACGATGTTCTTTATCACACGGCAGGGCGCAGGCCGCTTCAGGACGTGCTGACGGCGATCCGCCTCAACGTGCCGGTGGCCGAAGCCGGGCTGGAACTGGCCGCCAATGCCGAGCGCCACCTGAAGCCACCAGCAGAGATGGCGCGGCTCTTCCGGCGCCATCCGGCGGCGATTGCCGAAACCCGGCGCTTTGCCCAGGAACTTTCCTTTTCGCTGGACGAGCTGAAGCATAATTACCCGGAAGAAACGACGGAAGCGGGAACTGATCCGCAGGTGGAACTGGAGAGATTGACTTGGGAGGGTGCCCATGCGCGCTATCCGGAAGGCATTCCCGAAAAGGTACGGGGCCTCATCAACCACGAACTCGGAATCGTTGCGCACAAGAAATACGCGCGTTATTTCCTGACCGTCCACGATATCGTGCGCTTCGCGCGCTCGGAGGAGGTGGACATCTTATGCCAGGGGCGCGGTTCCGCCGCCAATTCGGTCATCTGTTATTGCCTCCATATCACAGAGGTGGACCCCTCCCTCCTTGATGTCCTGTTTGAGCGTTTCGTCTCGACGGAGCGCGACGAGCCACCCGACATCGACGTCGACTTCGAGCATGAGCGGCGCGAAGAAGTCATGCAGTACATTTACAGGAAATACAGCGCCAAGAACACGGCGCTGGCCGCTGCCGTCATCAGCTATCGGGGTCGCTCGGCATTGCGCGAAGTGGCCAAGGCGATGGGCCTGTCGGAAGATGTAAGAAGCGGGCTGTCCGGCTCCATATGGGGCTGGTGGTCGTCGAAGCTGGGCAAGAAGGAAGCGAAGGCTGGGGGCCTTGACGAGACTGATCCACTGGCAAGGCAGGTGATCGATTTTTCCAACGAGATCATGGGCTTTCCACGCCATCTCACGCAGCATGTCGGCGGCTTCGTCATCACCAAGGACCGGCTGGATGAGATCGTTCCCATCGTCAAGACGGCGATGGACGAGCGCAAGATGGTCGAGTGGGACAAGGACGACCTGGACGCCGTCGGCCTGCTCAAGGTCGACGTGCTGGCGCTGGGCATGCTGTCCTGCCTGAAGCGCGCCTTCGACCTGTTGGAAAACCATTACGGGGTACGCGACAAATACGGCCGGCGGCTGAGCCTTGCGACCCTGCCGCAGGGAGAGCCCGATGTTTACGCCATGATCTGCCGCGCCGACACGCTTGGCGTCTTCCAGATCGAATCCCGCGCTCAGATGTCGATGCTGCCCCGCCTAAAGCCGAAAAAATTCTACGATCTTGTCATCGAGGTGGCGATCGTGCGGCCCGGCCCGATTCAGGGCGATATGGTGCATCCCTATCTGCGCCGGCGCATGAGGCTGGAAGAAGTCGACTATCCAAGTCCGGTGCTCAAATCGGTCCTTGAGCGAACGCTCGGCATACCGCTGTTCCAGGAGCAGGCGATGAAAATCGCCATCGATGCGGCTGGTTTTTCCCCCAGCAAGGCCGATCAACTACGCCGTTCGATGGCTACGTTCCGCCGCAACGGCACCATTGACGATCATCGGCGAGACTTCATAGAGGGCATGGTCGCGAACGGCTATGAAGAAGAGTTCGCCAAACGCTGTTTTAAGCAAATCGAGGGCTTCGGCGACTATGGCTTTCCGGAAAGCCACGCGGCGTCTTTCGCTCTGCTGGTCTATGCGTCGTGCTGGTTCAAGACCTTCTATCCCGATGTCTTCTGCGCCGCGATCCTGAATTCCCAGCCGATGGGGTTCTACGCACCTGGCCAACTGGTGCGCGATGCGCGGGACCATGGCATCGAGATACGGGATGTCGACGTGAATTTTTCCGCCTGGGATTGCGAACTGGAGGAATCGACCTTCGACCCGCGCCGCGTGATCGAGCGCCATGCCGAAATGCGTGGCGTGATCGAAAGCCGTCATGCCGTGCGGCTTGGCTTTCGCCAGATCAAGGGGCTGTCGGAAGATCGCATGGCCGCGTTCGCGGCGCGGCGCGGGGATGGCTATGCGTCGGTGCGCGACGTCTGGCTGCGTTCCGGCCTCGATGCCGGCGAGATCGAGAAACTGGCGGAGGCCGACGCCTTCCGTTCGCTCGGCATCGATCGCCGTGACGCGCTGTGGGCGGTGCGGGCGCTTGACGGCAAAAGTGCTGCCGAAAAGCTGCCTTTGTTCGACCGGCCCGGTATTCGTCTCAGCGATCTGGAGCCGCCGGCGACGCTTCCGGCGATGCCGCTTAGCGAGCACGTCATCCACGATTACCATTCGCTCGGCCTGTCGCTCAAGGCGCATCCGGTCGGGTTTTTACGCGGCCGACTCGACCGTTACGGGGTCACGCCGAACGCGCTTCTGCCTTCCGTCAAGGATGGCAGGCGCGTGCGGGTTGCCGGTCTCGTGCTGGTGCGGCAGCGGCCGGGCAAGGGCAATGCCATCTTCCTTACGCTGGAAGACGAAAAGGCCGTCGCCAACATCATCCTGTGGCCACGGGTATTCGAACGTTTCCGGCCGGTCGTCATGGGCGCGAGATTCGTCTGCGTCACCGGCAAGTTGCAATCGGAATCGGATGTCGTCCATATCGTTGCGGACAGGATCGAGGACCTTACGCCATGGCTGGCCGTGCTGCGGGAGGGGGCGGGCCAGGCTGCCGAAAACACGGCTTTGCATGGCGGACCACCGGCGGCACGCAGGCAAGGCGGACAGCCTCGTCCGGATGACGCCGCGCTGGTGCACGAGACGCAAAAGGTCATGCCCAAGGGGCGCAATTTCCAATGAAGGCCGGTCTGTTCATCGGCCTCGTGTGAAGAGCCGCAGCCCTTGGCGTGAAAAGTCTATCGCGACGAGCCTGGCCGCTGCGTGCCCGGACGCGGGGGCGTCTTGTCTTCCACCGCGAGGGTGCGGGCTTCGGACGGCAGCATGATCGGGATTCCGTCGCGCACCGGGTAGGCGAGCCGCGCCAGCCGCGACACCAGTTCACCGCGATCCGGGTCCCAGGAAAGCGGCCCCTTGGTCAGCGGGCAGGCCAGCAGTTCGAGCAGCTTTGGGTCAACCGTCTTTCTGGTGCCGCTTCGTTCGCCCGCCGCCATCGCTTCCATCCCTCCGTGAAAAGCTTCAGTTTCTTGATTTTACGCATGTCTTTATCCCGAAACCGGCTCCCACTTTCGGGAGACATGCTCTATTGCAGGCTCGACCCGAAATCCTCGTTGTCGCGCGCCATCGCCATTTCTGTGATGGCGATCAGCGTTTCCGCCCGCGTCTTGAGGTCCGGCGCCTCGAGCAGCGCCTGTTTTTCCGCCGGCCCGTAGGGCGCCATCATCGACAGCGCGTTGACCAGCATGGCGTTGTCGGCACGGCTGACGCCTTCCCAGTCCGCCTCGAGGTCGTTGGCCTTGAGATAGGCCCGGAACGCTTTGAGCAACGCCGGCCTGTCGACATCGGCACCGGTCTGCTCTTCGTCGAGATCGGCCAGGAAGGGTATGATCCGGCACTGCCGGAACGGCGTCTTGACGGCGAGTTCCTGGCCGATGCGAAACCGGCACACGCCCTGAAGCGAAATCAGATAGCGGCCGTCGCCGCTCTCGGCGAAGGAGATCACCCGGCCGATGCAGCCGACCTCGCAAAGTTCCGGCTCGCCGTCGGCGCGCACCGAGCCGTCGAGGCCGGGCTGGATGATGCCGATAAGGCGCGAGCCGGCGATTGCCTCGTCCAGCATCTGCAGATAACGCGGTTCGAATATATTGAGCGGCATTCGCCCGCCGGGCAGCAGCAGCGCGGCCGGGAGCGGAAACACGGGCAGCACCGACGGCAAATCGGATTTTCCGCGATAATGTGCGTTTCCCGCCTGCATAGCGTATTTTGCTCCTCCCGGCGTCTTACCCGGCTGGGGTCAACCCGCCACAAGCTCCGGCCACGCGGGGTGCCCGGCATAGGCCGGTCCTGCATCATTTGGCGCGGCGGCGGCCGGCAGCAAGGCCATCGGCCGAAACACCGTCACGAAAACAGCAGCGACGACAATTTCCGCCGCGCCGCGAGCGTCGCCTCGTCGGTCATGCCCCAGGCTTCGAAGAACTGCAGCAGCTGGTTGCGGGCGCCATCGTCGCGCCAGGCACGATCGGCCTTGACGATCGCCAGAAGGTTGTCGGCCGCCTGCATGCGTTCGCCGCGCGCGCTCTGGATCATGGCGAGGTCGAAGCGCGCCTCGTGGTCCTTTGGATTTTCGGCCAGCCGCCGCTCGAACTCGCGCGGATCGCCGAGGCTCGCCGCCTGCGCCGCAAGCGCCATCTTGGCGCGCAGCGCAGCAAGGGCAGGAGCATCCTTGCCGGATTCCGGGACCTGCGCCAGCAGCGCTTCGGCGCCTTCGCCATCGCCGGCCTCGAACAGCAGGTCGGCCAGCCCGGCGATCGCCTCGACCGATTCGGGCTGCCGCTCCAGGATGGCGTGATAGATATCGGCCGCCGTCTGCGCGTCGCCTGCGGCATGCGCTTCGGCGGCGGCGGCCAGCGCTTCGGCGACCTGCGCCTGCCCGTCATCCTTGCCGCCCACCTTTTCGATGAAGGCGTCAATCTGGCTTTCGGGGATAGCGCCCATGAAACCGTCGAGCGGCTGGCCATCCTTGAAGGCGATGACGGCCGGAATGGACTGGATGCCGAGCTGGCCGGCGATGGATGGGTGGTCGTCGATGTTCATCTTGACCAGCTTGACCCGGCCGCCTGCCGCCTTGACGGCTTTGTCGAGCACCGGCGTCAGTTGCTTGCAAGGCCCGCACCACGGTGCCCAGAAATCGACCAGAACCGGCTGCTTGCGCGATTCCTGGATGACGTCGGCGGCGAAGCCGGCCGTCGTCGTGTCCCGGATCAGGTCGGCCGTGGCCGTGCCGCCCGAAGGGGCCGGCGCAACCTCAGGCCCGGCCTGGCCGTTTGCCGCGTTGCCATACTGGACGGTGGTCGAATACTGGCTGCCCATGCCGCCAAATGGATTCTGGTCGCTCATGTCGTTGTCCTTTCGGTCGCGCGGCGGCCTCGGCCCACCTGACGTTATCTTATGCGGTATGGCGTTCGTCCACCATGTGGCGATCACGCCGACACTTTCAAGACGGCGGGCTCATGTCCCGTCGCCCTGATGAAACCAAGCAGGTCGGCGGCGGCGATCGAGGTCGTCGCTTCGTTGGTCAGCGGGTGGGCGTTGATGATTTCGTTGTCCATCAACGCCGCGTCGAGAACGACGCTGACCTGCCGGCCGGTGTCGTTGACGAGGCCGAAAACGGTGACCGCGCCCGGCACGACGCCCAGAAGCTCCATCAGCATTTCCGGCTTGCCGAAGGAGACGCGGCTCGATGCGCCGATCAGGTGATGGATCTGCTTGAGGTCGACGACTGCCTCCTCGCCGACGGTGACCAGGAAAAACCGGTCCTTCTTGTCCTTGAGGAACAGGTTCTTGGTATGCCCGCCGGCGATCTCGCCGCGCAGCGCCTGCGAATCGGCTACCGTGAACAGCGGCGGATGGCGTGTCGTCGTCACCTCGATGCCGAGTTCGGCGAGGAAGGCGAAAAGTTCGGTTTCGGTCTTAGGCACGGGGCACCAGTCAGTCATGTTTCAGCCTGCCGTTTATGACCGATGCGGCGCCCGTGACAAGGCCGCAATGCCCTTGCCCGGCGAAAGGGCGCGCAATTCCGGCTTTATCGACCCTGTGCGGGGGCGAAACCGGGCACGGATGCGCCGGGATCGGTCGATCTTCGCGATGTCGCGCGATGCTGCGATTTCCCTGTTGCAATCGCGGTGCTCTTCAGCCATATAAGCGCGGCTTGCGGCCAAGAGCCGCGCGAGCGGGTGTAGCTCAGGGGTAGAGCACAACCTTGCCAAGGTTGGGGTCGGGCGTTCGAATCGCCTCACCCGCTCCAATAGTTAAAGCATCGAAAAGCCGCGGAATTCCGCGGCTTTTTCGTTATCCGGGCGGTTGAAGCGATGGCGCGTAAAAGCGGCCGAAAAGCTGCGGTTACGCGCGGGCTGCTGGGTGTGGCGTTAAACCGCGAAGGCAACGAGCCGAGCCGCCGCGCTCCGCATCGATCATTTAGGCAAGCCGGTCTTGTGTGAGATGCTGGCGCGATTGCCGGCGGGAAGCCGCATGCTTCCCTGAAATTACTCCGGAAGCTGTTCATGCGAAAACGAGCGGGCGATGTCGAGGAAGGCGCGCATCGTCTTGCCGTGGCTGCGCTCGGCCAGACAGATCAGCGCTTCCTCCATCAGCATGGGCGGGCCGTCGATCGGCACTTTCGCCAGCCGCGAATCGTTGCCGAACTCGGCTTCCGAGACAAAGCCGATGCCGGCGCCGGCGGCGACGATCTCGCGCACCGCTTCGCGCCCCTCGGCCTCGATGGACGGTTTCAGTTCGACGCCGGCACCAGCGGCTCCTTCCTCCAGCTTCTTGCGCGTGCGGGAGCCGCGCTCGCGCATCACCAGCGGCAGGCCGGCGAGGTCGGCGAAGGACAAAAGCTTGCGGCTGGTGACCGGGTGGCCGGCGGCGGCGAAAGCGATGATGGGCGAGGAGTTCAGCCGGATCACCTCGAAATCTCGGCTGGAAGGCAGGTCTCCGAGCACGCCGATGTCGGCGTCGTAGCTGTACAGGCTCTCGACCACGGTTTCGGTGTTGCCGGCGCGGATCGATACTTTCACGCCCGGATATTTCTGCCGGAACTCGCCCATGATGTGCAGGACATGGTGCGCCGCGTCTGCAACGATGCGCAACGTGCCGGCGCGCAGCGCCCGCGATTCGGAAAGCAGTTCCAGCGCCTGGCTCTCGGTGTCGAACATGCGCAGCGTGATCGCCAGCAGTTTTTCGCCCGCCGGCGTCAGCGTCACCTGCTTGCGCTGCCGGTTGAATAAGAGAATGTCATATTCTTCCTCCAGTTTGCGCACCTGGTCGGAAATCGCCGGCTGGGTCAGGAACAGTTCCTCGGCGGCACGCGAAAAGCCGCCGGTAATGGCGACGTAGTGAAAGGCCCGAAGCTGTACGTAGCGCATGGCTCTCCCATCCGGTTGGCCCGCTTCGCGCGAGGCTGGCAGGGCTTGTTTGCCGCGCCGCCGGTTCTGGGCGCGACGGCCTCGAAAGCCGATGGTGGTTATATTATACGTGAAACTTATCGATGGATACAAAATAACGATTTCACGAATACATATACCGGAGCGATAAGGGCGGGGAAGAAATTCACTCGGAGAACGGATCATGGCGGGCGATATGTCGACCTCAGTTTCGGAAGGTTTCGAGCCGCCGGCTCTCGGCGAGCCCTATCTTTTGACGCCCGGACCGCTGACGACGGCCTATTCGGTCAAGCAGGCCATGCTGCGCGACTGGGGTTCGTGGGACGGCGATTTCCGTGCCATGACGGCCGACCTGCGCCGAGGACTGCTCGCCCTCATCGGCGACGCCAAGGGCGAATATGACTGCGTGCCGTTGCAGGGCAGCGGTTCCTACTGCGTCGAGGCGATGCTGGGCTCCTTCGTGCCGAAAAACGGCAAGGTGCTGGTGCTGGCCAACGGCGCCTATGGCCTGCGCGCCGCGCAGACGATGAATTATCTCGGCCGCGCCCATACGCTGATCGACAAGGGCGACTACCTGCCGCCGCGCGGCGACGAGGTGGGGGCTGCGCTCGACGCCGATCCGTCGATCACCCATGTGCTCGCCATTCATTGCGAGACGAGCTCGGGCATCCTCAATCCGGTCGCCGAGATTTCCGAGGCCACCTATGCACGCGGCCGCAAGCTTTTGGTCGATTCCATGAGCGCTTTCGGCGCGGTGCCGCTGGAAGTCGGCCAGATCCGCTACGAGGCGATGGTTTCCTCGGCCAACAAATGCATCGAAGGTGTGCCGGGCTTCGGCTTCGTCATCGCCAAAAAGAGCGAGTTGGAAGCCGCCAAGGGCAACAGCCATTCGCTCAGCCTAGACGTGCATGCACAATGGGCGGCGATGGAAAAGACCGGCCAGTGGCGCTTCACACCGCCGACGCATGTCGTCGCCGCTTTCCTGACAGCGCTGAAGATGCATGAAGCCGAGGGCGGCGTCGCCGCGCGCGGCGCGCGCTATGCGGAGAACCGCGACGTGCTGGTGGCCGGCATGCGCAAGCTCGGCTTCGAGACGCTGTTGTCCGACCGCTGGCTGTCGCCGATCATCGTCACCTTTTTCTGCCCGGCGCACGAAAAGTTCGTCTTCTCGCGCTTCTACGAACTGATGAAGGACAAGGGCTTCATCATCTATCCGGGCAAGCTGACGGTGGTGGATAGTTTCCGCGTCGGCTGCATCGGCCGCATGGACGCGCATGTCATGCGCCGCGTTGTGGAAGCCGCCGGCGCCTCGCTGACCGAAATGGGCGTAGATACCGCAGCGCCGCCCGCTACCGCCATTGCCGAACGCGCCAAGCTCGCCGCCTGACGCCGCCTCACAGAACAAGGAATTTTTCCATGAACCAGATGTCCCCCGTCACCGTTTCCGTCAATGGGCGCGACTATGCGTGGCCGCGCGTGCCGGCTATCGCCATCTGCCTCGACGGCTGCGAGCCGGCCTATCTCGACGAGGCGATCAAAGCGGGGCTGATGCCGGCGCTGGTTAAGATCAAGCAAAAGGGCACGGTGCGGTTTGCCCATTCGGTCATTCCCTCCTTCACCAATCCCAACAATCTGTCGATCGCCACCGGCCGCCCGCCTGCCGTGCACGGCATTTGCGGCAACTATCTCTACGACCGCGAGACCGGCGAAGAGGTGATGATGAACGACCCGCGCTTCCTGCGGGCGCCGACCATTTTTTCAGCCTTCTATGACGCTGGAGCCAAGGTCGCGGTCGTCACCGCCAAGGACAAGCTGCGGGCACTGCTGGGCAAGGGCCTGAAGTTCGACGATGGCCGCGCGCTGTGTTTCTCGGCGGAAAAATCCGACACCACGACCAAGGCCGAACACGGCATCGACAATGCTTCGAAGCATTTCGGGCTGGCCGTGCCGGAAGTCTATTCGGCCGAACTGTCGGAATTCGTCTTCGCCGCCGGCGTGCAGCTTCTGAAGGAGTTCAAGCCGGACGTGATGTATCTGACCACGACCGACTATGTGCAGCACAAATACGCGCCGGGCGTGCCGCAGGCGAACGCCTTCTACGAGATGTTCGACAAGTACCTTGCCCAACTCGACGCGCTCGGCGCTGCCATCGTCGTCACTGCCGACCACGGCATGAAGCCGAAACATCATGCCGACGGCTCGCCGGACGTGGTCTATGTGCAGGACATTCTGGACGAATGGCTGGGCAAGGATGCCGCGCGCGTCATTCTGCCGATCACCGATCCCTATGTCGTGCATCACGGCGCCCTGGGCTCGTTCGCCACCGCCTATCTGCCGAAGGGCGCCGACCAGGCCGACATCATGGCGCGGCTGGAGAAAGTCGAGGGTATCATGCTGGTGGTTGACAACCCGACCGCCTGCGAGCGCTTCGAGCTGCCGTCCGACCGCATCGGCGACATCGTCATGATCTCGACCGAGAACAAGACCATCGGCACCAGCGAGCATCGCCACAATCTCGCGGCGCTCAACGAGCCGCTGCGCTCGCACGGCGGGCTGACAGAACAGCGCGTGCCGTTCATCACCAACCGCGTGCTGCCTGACCAGCCGGATGCGCCGGTGCTGCGTAACTTCGACGCTTTCTATTATGCCGTGATGGCGGCGGCGCTGCCGAACTGAGGACAGGGCGATGACCAAGGCTGAAACGTCGATAAAAGTGCGCCACGAGCCGATGCGCATCGCCGGCAAAAAGGTCGATGCCGATGGCGTCGTCGAGGTGCGCTATCCGTGGAACGACACGGTGATCGGCACCGTGCCGGCCGGCGGCGCCGAGCATGCCCGCGAGGCGTTCCGGATCGCGGCAAGCTACCAGCCGAAGTTGACGCGCTATGAGCGGCAGAAAATCCTGCTCAGGACAGCCGAACTGCTTTCCGCCCGCAAGGAGGAAATCTCCGATCTGGTCACGCTGGAACTCGGCATTTCCAAGCAGGATTCGCTCTATGAGGTCGGCCGCGCCTTCGACGTGTTCACGCTGACCGGGCAAATGTGCCTGATCGACGACGGCGAAATCTTCTCCTGCGACCTCACCCCGCACGGCAAGCAGCGCAAGATATTCACCACCCGCGAACCGCTGAACGCCATCTCGGCGATCACGCCGTTCAACCATCCGCTCAACATGGTGTCGCACAAGGTGGCGCCGGCGATCGCCACCAACACCTGCATCGTGGTGAAGCCGACCGAACTGACGCCGATGACGGCGCTGGTGCTGGCCGACATTCTATACGAAGCCGGGCTGCCGCCGGAAATGCTGTCGGTGGTCACTGGTTGGCCGAAGGATATCGGCGACGAGATGATCACCAATCCCAATATCGACCTGATCACTTTCACCGGCGGCGTGCCGGTCGGCAAGATGATCGCGTCGAAAGCCGGCTACAAGCGCCAGGTGCTGGAACTGGGTGGCAACGACCCGCTGATCATCCTCAACGATTTGTCGGATGACGATCTGGCTAGAGCGGCCGATCTGGCGGTGGCCGGCGCGACGAAAAACTCCGGCCAGCGCTGCACGGCGGTCAAGCGCATTCTCGTGCAGGAAAGCATCGCCGACCGCTTCGTGCCGCTGGTGCTGGAGCGGGCGAAGAAACTGAAGTTCGGCGATCCGATGGACCGTTCGACCGATCTTGGCACCGTCGTTCACGAAATGGCCGCCACGCTGTTCGAAAGCAGAGTTCACATGGCGGCGGAAGCGGGGGCCGAAATCCTCTACAACCCCGGCCGCAAGGGCGCGCTGTTGCCGCCGATCGTGGTCGACCGGGTTCCGCACAAGTCGGAACTGGTGATGGAGGAAACGTTCGGGCCGATCGTGCCAATTGTGCGTGCGCCGGACAATGACGACGAACTGATCAAGCTGTCGAATTCCACCGCCTTCGGCCTGTCTTCGGGCGTCTGCACCAACGACTATCGCCGCATGCAGAAATATATCGCGGGCCTGAAGGTCGGGACGGTGAACATCTGGGAAGTGCCGGGCTACCGCATCGAGATGAGCCCGTTCGGCGGCATCAAGGACTCGGGCAACGGCTACAAGGAAGGCGTCATCGAGGCGATGAAGTCCTACACCAACGTCAAGACGTTCTCGCTGCCCTGGTGACGTCCCGGCATAAGCCGGGCCGCGACTTTGACTGCTGGCGGCGGATGACGTTTCGCCTCCGGTTCTTTTTTTGAAACGATCGATCCGTTCCGGAGAACTGCCCTCCGGACCTTTGCATTTTCAGGGAAGAGGCCATGGCGCGCATGCAGGCAACACTGGTTCACACCGAGGGCGAGTCGAATAAATCCGCGGCGCGCAGCACCTGGTCGGCGAAGCAGGACGATCCGGCCACCCGGCGTCTGCTTGCCCGCGATGCCGACGCCTTCCTGCACCAGAGCCTGTCTTCGCCTTGCGTGTCGGCCATCGCCAAGGCCGAAGGCATCTGGATCGAGGACACGACGGGCCGCCGCTACATGGATTTCCATGGTAACAGCGTCCACCATATCGGCTACGGCCATCCGCGCCTGAAGGAGGCGATCAAGAAGCAGTTGGACGAACTGCCCTTCGCGCCGCGCCGTTTCACCTGCGAGCCGGCGGTGGAACTGGCTGAAACGCTCGGCAAGCTCGCACCCGGCAGTCTCGACAAGGTGCTGTTCACCACTGGCGGCTCCGACGCTATCGAAGTGGCGCTGAAGGTGGCGCGCGCCGCCACCGGCCGCTTCAAGACGCTGTCCTTCTGGGACGCTTTTCATGGGGCAGGTTTCGGCGCGGCCAGCGTCGGCGGCGAGGCGACGTTCCGCTCCGGTATCGCCGGCCCGCTGATGACCGGCACCGAGCATGTCGCGCCCTGGGCGAGCCACAACTGTCCCTACGGCACCAATTCGCTGGAAGACTCGGCCCGCGCCTGCGCCAACATGATTTCCTACGTTCTCGCGCGTGAGGGCGATTTCGCCGCCTTCGTCGCCGAGCCGATGCGAGCCACCCCGCTGGTGCCGGCTCCCGGTTTCTGGAAAGCGGTGCGCGAGGCCTGCGACCGTCACGGCACGCTGCTGATCTTCGACGAAATCCCGACGGGCCTCGGCAAGACCGGGAAATTCTTCTCGTCTGAGCATGACGGCGTCACGCCCGACATTCTGGTGCTGGGCAAGTCGCTCGGCGGCGGCATCCTGCCAATCGCTGCTGTCATTGCCCGCCACGACCTCGACGTCGCCGGCGACTACGCCATCGGCCATTACACGCACGAAAAGAACCCGGTGACGACGCGCGCAGCGCTGACCACCATCGCCATCATCCGCGAGGAAGGGCTGGTCGAGCGCTCCGCCGAATTGGGCGATTATGCCATGGGCCGGATGCGCGACCTGATGGCGCGCTCGCCCTTCGTCGGCGACGTGCGCGGCAGGGGGCTGATGTTCGGCGTCGAACTGGTCGAGGACAAGCAGACGCTCAAGCCCAACAATACGCTTGCCGAAAAGGTCTATTACCGCTGCCTCGACGAAGGACTTTCCTTCAAGATCAGCCTCGGCAACGTGCTGACCCTGTCGCCGCCGCTGGTGATTTCGCGCGAGGATCTCGACCGGGCACTCGACATCGTCGAAGCCGCCGTTCTGGCGGGGTGATCGATGAAAGCCATACGCACCGACCGGGAACTGGAATGCCCCGGCATAGATGCCGCCCTGCAGGCGCGGGGCGTCGAACTGGTGACGCTGCCGGACGGCATTGCCGAAGCCGATCTGATGCGGGAGGTCGCCGACGCCGATCTTCTGTTGATGTGCTACACGCAGATCACCGCGCGGGTCATCGAGGCGGCGCCCAAGCTGAAAGGCATCGTCAAATATGGCGTCGGCGTCGATGCCATCGACATACCGGCGGCGACGCGGCGCGGCATTCCGGTGGTCAACGTGCCGGAATATGCCGAGGAAACGGTGGCCGAAGGGGCCTTCGCGCTGATGATCGCGCTCGCCAAGCGGCTGCCGGCGATTGGTGGCGCCGTACAGCGTGACGGCTGGGTCTGGCCGGAACAACGCTGGCTCGGCCGCGATATCTCGGGCGCGACGGTCGGCCTCGTCGGCTGCGGCAAGATCGGCCGTTCGATGGCGCGCATGGCCGGGCAGGGGTTTCGGGCACGGGTTCTCGCGTACGATCCGAATGCCGATCGCGCAGAACTTGCGACGCTCGGCATCGAGAAAGTGGACGACCTCAAGATGATGTTGTCGGCCTGCGATTTCGTATCCGTCCATTGCGTGTTGAACGACAGGACGCGCGGCCTGATCGGACGGGCCGAACTCGCCTGCCTGAAGCCTGACGCCATCCTCGTAAACGTCTCGCGTGGAGCCTTGATCGACGAGGCGGCGCTGGTCGAGGCGGTTGTTGCGGGCCAGCTTGGCGGCGTCGGGCTCGACGTCTATTCGCAGGAGCCGCTGGCGACGAGCGGCCATCCGATGAGTCCGCTGTTCGGCCGTGACGACGTCATCCTGTTTCCGCACCTCACCTTCTTCACCGTCGAAGCCATGCGGCGGCTGGAGGACGACACGCTGGCGCGCTGCTTCGAAATCCTCGACGGCCGCCCGGTCACGGTGCGTTCGCGCGACCCGAGGCTGCGGGCCCAGACGGCAGGCGTCGCCTTCGGCTGAGCGGCGGCGTCAGGCATTCGCGATACCGTCATGAAGGTGTCATCGTGCGGATGTGATGTGGTTTTCCGGAAAGTTTGTCGCCCCTGCATCCGTCCCGACGACGTGTCGGCCGGGTGCGTGGGTGCGCGGGCATTCTAAGGCGGAGTCCATAAGTTGGACTTTCGGCTTCATAAATTAAATAGATTTTACTTATCATAGCGGCCACAACACTATCCTCTCGAAGATGGCTTGGCCGCACGAGAACGGACCGCAACAAGCAACAGGGCCATCAGGACGTTGAGCGCTCAACCAAAGGGAGAAAACATGAAAACGAGATTCACGTTGGCCGCCGCCGCAGCCTGTCTGCTCGCCGCCACCGCATGGCCGGCACTGGCCGACGGCGTCGTCACCATCTATAGCGCCGACGGGCTGCATGACGGCGAACCGAGCTGGCTCGGCACGCAGTTCGATGCCTTCACGGCGGCGACCGGTATCAAGGTTCAGTTCATCGAAGCCGGCTCCAGCGGCGTCGCCGACCGTATCGCCAAGGAAAAGTCCAATACCCAGGCCGACGTGCTGGTCACGCTGCCGCCCTTCATGCAGAAGGCCGCGGCCGACGGCTCGCTCCAGGCCTATACGCCGGCCGGCGCCGACAAGATCGAAGCCGGCGACAAGGATGCCGGCGGCATGTTCTATGCGCTGGTCAACAATTATCCGAACTTCATCTACAACGCCTCCGTGCTTAAGGAGGCTCCCAAGACCTATGACGACCTGCTGGACCCGAAGTTCAAGCAGAAGATCCAGTATTCGACGCCCGGCCAGGCCGGCGACGGCACGGCGCTGATGCTGCAGACGTTCCATGCCTTCGGCAGCAAGGAAGCGGGGCTCGATTACCTGAAGAAACTTCAGGTGAACAATCTCGGCCCATCGGCTTCGACCGGCAAGCTGACCGCGCTGGTCAACAAGGGCGAAATCTATGTCGCCAACGGCGACATGCAGATGAACCTGGCGCAGTCCGAAGCCAACCCGAACATCAAGATCTTCATCCCGGAAGGGCCGGACGGCAAGAAGAGCGTGTTTTCGCTTCCTTACTATATCGGGCTGGTAAACGGCGCGCCGCAGGCGGAGAACGGCAAGAAGCTCATTGACTTCCTGCTCTCCGAGGAAGCCCAGAAGCAGGTCAGCTTGGTCGCCAAGGGTCTGCCTTCGCGTTCGGACATCAAGCCCACCGACGAGAACTACAAGAAGCTGCACGAGGCCCTGGAAGGGGTGGAAATCTGGACGCCGGACTGGAACAAGGTGCTGGGAACCTTGAAGGACGACGTGGCAGCCTACAACGAAGCGATCTCGGGCAACTGATGTCTGAGGCGATGACGGTGAGCGAAAAGATGCAAGGCGCGGCAACTTCAACCGCTCAAGGCGCGGCTTCGGCAAATGCCGGCAGCCGGATCGGCTTCGAGAACGTGTCGGTGGCCTACGGCAATCTTGTCGTCCTTGAATCCTTGAACCTCACCGTCAACCCCGGCGAGATCGTCGCCCTCATCGGCCCCTCGGGGTCGGGCAAGACGACGGCGCTGCGCGCCGTCGCCGGCTTCGTGCGCCCTTCCGCCGGGCGCATCACCATCGGCGACCGCGACGTTACCCATCTGCCGCCCTACGAGCGCAACATCGGCATGGTGGTGCAGAACTACGCGCTGTTTCCGCATATGCGGGTCGAGGAAAACGTCGCCTTCGGCCTGCGCGCCAAGGGCGCTTCGGAAGACGTCATCCGCAGCCGCGTTCCCGAATCACTGGCCATGGTCGGCATGGCCGCCTACACCAAGCGCTATCCGCGCGAGCTTTCCGGCGGCCAGCAGCAGCGAGTCGCCATCGCCCGGGCGCTGGCGATCAGGCCGCAGGTGTTGCTGCTCGACGAACCGCTTTCGGCGCTCGACGCCCAGATCCGCCGCTCGATGCTGGACGAACTGGCCAAGCTGCATCGCGACCTGCCGAACCTGACCGTCCTTTACGTGACGCACGACCAAACCGAGGCGCTGACGCTGGCCAACCATATCGGCATCATGCGCGACGGGAAGCTGCGGGCCTTCGGCGACGCGCAGTCGCTGTTCCGGCGCCCGCCCAACCGGTTTGCCGCCGAGTTCCTCGGCCGCGCCAACCTTCTTCCGGTTGCTGGCCTGGATGCGGCAGAAGGCACCCAGTCGCGGGTAAAATTCGGTTCGACCGTGCTTGCCGCCCAAAACCACCACCGCCTGCCGAAAGGCAGCGATTGCCTGCTGTGCGTGCGTCCGCACGACTTCAAGCTGCGCAAGGGCGAGAACGACACCAATGTCCTGACCGGCGTGGTGCAGAGTGTCCAGTGGCAGGGCGACGTCCACAACATCACGCTGGAAGTCGCCGATCACGTCCTGCGCATGACCTCGACGCCGATGAGCAGCCCGCCGGAGCCGGGCGCCTCGCTGACCCTTTACTTCAACCCGGCCGATGTCACGCTGGTGCCGGAGGATACACTCCATGGCTGACGCCGCCGCGATCGGGCTGGCGCCGGCCGCGCCGAAAGCCACGGCGGCGGGGCTGTGGGTGGCGCCGCCGCTGCTCATCCTGGCGGTGATCTTCTTCTATCCGCTGGCCCTCATCGTGCGCCAGTCGCTCGGCGACAGCGGTGTGCTTACCCTCCAGCATTTTCAGGAGGTGCTTTCGTCGCGGCAGTTTCTCGATGGGTTGTACTATACAATCGTCATTGCCGTGACCGCGACGGCCGGCTGCCTGGTGCTAGGTTTCGTCCTGTCGCTGGTGATCGCCTTCGTTCCGTTCCCCGGCGCGAAGATGGCGGCGCGGCTGATCGATACGATCATCGCCTTCCCGACCTTTCTCGTCACCCTTGCCTTCACCTTCATCTACGGCTCGGCCGGCATGCTCAACGGCTCGCTCATTCATCTCTTCGGTTTCGAACTGCCGCCAGTGGATTTCCTCTATTCGCGATGGGGCGTCATTCTCGCCGAAATCACCGTGTTCACGCCCTTCGTCATGCGTCCGCTTCTGGCGACCTTCTCGCTGATCGACCAGGCGCAGATCGAGGTGGCGAGCAGCCTCGGCGCCAGACCGTTGCGCATCGTACGCCAGGTGATCCTGCCGGCGGCGCTGCCGGCTCTGCTGGCGGGCGGCAGCTTGTGCCTGCTTTTAACCGTCAACGAATTCGGCATCGTCCTGTTCATCGGCGCCAAGGACGTCATTACGCTTCCCCTGCTCGTTTACAGCAAGGCGATCCAGGAGTTCGACTATACGACGGCCTGCGTCATCGCCGTGGTCAACATCGCGCTTTCGCTCGGGCTTTACGGCCTGTACCGCACGGCCATCGGATATTTTGGAGGCGACCGTGCTGGTGTGGTCTAAATCCGGGCGCCTGCTGACCTGGGCGATCATCGTTCCGCTGTTTCTCGTCATTTACGGGTTGCCGATCGGCGTCATCGCGCTGGCCAGCGTCAGCGCCCAGTGGAACGACATCCTGCCCAGCCAGTTTACGCTTGCGAACTATACGGAGGCCTTCCGTAACGCCTCCTTCGACAGCCTCAAGGCGAGTTTCCTGACCGGCATCCTGGCGAGCCTCGCGGCGCTGGTCAGCGGTACCTGGGCGGCGCTGGCGCTGCGCAACATGAAGCGCGTGCCCAAGCGGCTGCTGGACGTCTGCTTCTTCATCCCGAGCGCGGTGCCGTCGGTGTCCATCGGCCTCAGCCTGCTCGTCGCGTTCAGCCAGCCGCCCTTCCTGCTCAACGGCACGGTCCTGATCGTGATGATCGCGCATTTCGTGCTGATCTCGGCCTTCACCTACGGCAACGTGACCGCCGGCCTGAGCCGCCTGCCGGCCGATTGCGAGCAGGTCGCGGAAAGCCTCGGCGCGCGCCCGTTCTACCGGTTGCGCCGCGTCACCCTGCCGTTGCTGCTGCCCTATCTGATCGCCGCGTTCAGCCTGTCCTTCGCGCTGTCCATGGGCGAACTCGGCGCTACCGTGATGATCTACCCGCCGGGGTGGGTGACGCTGCCGGTGCGCATCTTCACGCTGTCGGACCGCGGTGCGATCTTCGATGCGGCA
This sequence comes from Mesorhizobium sp., assembly GCA_049647745.1. GTDB lineage: Bacteria > Pseudomonadota > Alphaproteobacteria > Rhizobiales > Rhizobiaceae > Mesorhizobium. The sequence continues at coordinate 11,997 of JBARYG010000200.1, read as the reverse complement.
ACGCTCGCCATGATCCTCGGCACCGCCACGCTCATCATGCTGATTGCGCTCTCGCGCATATCGTCAAAGGCGACAGTTCGCTGAAGCTGGCCTGAGCGGCCTGCTCCGATGCAGTGGGCGGCCGCTATCGAAGACGGCCGGCTTTCGCGCCCAGCATCCTGGCAAGCGTCGCGTCCCGGCGCAGGAAATGGTGGTGGATGGCGGCGCCCGCATGGGCAAGCGCCAGGAGCCCGGCGCCATAGGCGAGCAGCGCGTGCGTTTGCGACCAGAACGCCTCCATCGCATCCGACCGCGTCAGCGGCAGGTCGGGGACCACGATCAGGTTGAAGACGAAACTCGGAATCCGCAAGGGCGATGTCGAGGCTATCGCCCAGCCGGCGAGCGGCACGACGACCGTCAGCGCCAGAAGCAGGTGGTGGGCGAACCGGGCCACCACTTCCTCCCATCGCGGCCCGCCGGGCACGGGCAGCGGCCGTGCGCTTGAGAAGGCCCAGGCGACCCGCAGCAGCGCAAGTGCCAGCACCAGAAAACCGAACGATTTATGCCACTGGAAAAGATTGAATTGCAGCCGTGGACGGTCGGCCACCGCCTGCATCAGATAGCCGAGCGCGATTTGCCCGAAAAACAAAAGGGCGATGGTCCAGTGGAAAGCAATGGCCACGCCGCCGTATGAGCCGCGAGTGTTGCGCAGCATCGCCGCATCTCATCCCAGTTGCTTGTAGGCCTGGGTAGCGATCTCCTGCAACCGGTCGCGCGGCAAGTCGCCGACGAGGGCGCAACTGATCGCCTCGTCGGTCCAGAAGAACGCCTCGAGCCGGTCGAGGCTGGCATAGCGGAACGAGGTTTCGCGGCCTTCCTTGGCCGGGATGATGTAGAGCGTCACCCTGTGGCCGGTGTCGTCCTCGTACATGAACTGCGCCGCCGGGCCGTTCGCCGCCGGCAGCAGGCGGCCGCCAACCAGCGTCAGCCCGTCGCTTCTGAGATCGGGAACGGTAAGGGTCCGGGCGAGCCGCTTGGACAGCCAGGATTGCAGGTGGTCCTTTTGCCCCGCCCATACCTCGACGGGATGGACGACCTCGCCGGAATAGACCCTGTGCGCCTCCATCGCCTCGTCGACAAGGGCGACCTGGGCAGGCGTTTCCGGCGCGTAGAGCGCGCGCCCGTACCAGCCGCCGGCCGTCCCGACGGCGAGCAGAAGAACGGCCGCAGCCGCCATCCGGCTCCAGGTGACGGTCCTGATGCGGCTTTCCCGTTCGATGCGATAGGCATTCAGGCGGGGCGGTACCGGCTCGGCGGCGACAGGGCCGTAGAGCGCGCGCAGGGTCTCGCTCTGCCGCTTGAAATCTTCCACCTCCCCGGCGGCGGCAGGGTGTTCGGCGAGGTAGGCTTCGACGGCAGCGCGCGCCGGTCCGTCCAGCGCGCCGTCGGCGTAAGCGTGGAGGTCGTGTTCGGTGATCTTGCGTTCTTCGCTGCTCATTTCACGGACCTCAGTTTCGGCGCTCCGTTGTCCGTCAGGCTGCGCAGCGTGGCGCGGGCGCGGGCCAGCCGCGACATCAGCGTGCCGGCCGGAATGGCAAGCACGGCCGCTGCCTCGGCATAACTCATCTCCTCGACGGCGACGAGCAGCAGCACCTCGCGCTGTTCGGCCGGCAGCGCCTGCATGGCCTGCGCCGTTTCGGCGAGCGCCAGCCGGCCCGGCTGCACGTCTAGGCCTGCCGGGTCGCGCCCCGGCAGGCCTTCAAGGGAAACCGGGGCGGGCGAGCGCCGCGCCTTTCGAAGATCGTTGCGGTAGACGTTGAGGAGAATCCTGAACATCCAGGACCGGACCGATCCGGACGGCCGCCACAGGCCGCGTTTGCGGATCGCCCGTTCCAGGCAATCCTGGACGAGATCGTCGGCGCGATCGGGATCGTGGGTGAGCGCGCGCGCATAGCGCCTGAGCGCCGGCACGCATTCCTCGATCTCGTCCATGATCCGCGACATCGGTTACCTTTCGGGGTTACCGTTTGGGATTACCCTTTGGGGTTACTCTTTGGCGACGTGCCAGACCCCGCCGACCCCGTCTCCGGTGACATCGCCTGGCTTCTTGTCGTTTTGCCAGAGGTAAAGCGGCTTGCCGTCATAGGCCCATTGCTTGCTGCCGTCCTTGCGCTCGACCAAGGTGTATTTTCCGTCCACCGCAGCATCCGCTGCCGCAGCCAGGGGCGGCCATTTCTGCGCGCAGGCATCGTAGCAGTTGGACGCGCCGCCGGCATCCTTGTCGAAGGTGTAGAGCGTCATGCCCTTGGCGTCGGTAAGAACTTCGCCTTTGGCCGTGTCCATCGACTTGATGGCGCCGCTGGCGTAGTCGTCGGCATGAGCAAGGGGGATTACGGCCGCCATCGCGACGGCGGCCAACAGGAGAGAACGCATCATCTGGAAACCCTCTTCTTTGCATTTTGAACGAACGGCCCTTCCGCCCGTAGCCTGACAACACCGCCGGCCTGAGAATAATCCCCGTGACGGGAAAATCATTTCCGCCGCCCGTTGAGGATCATGTCGAAGCGGGCGATGTTGGAGTAGATCGGCGTGCCGACATCCATGCCGTAGGGCGAGCGCATCATGTCGCCCGTCACATGGAAGGCAACAGTCGATCCCTGGCGCTTGACCAGGGTCGCCTCGAAGGTTTCCCGCCGCGTGATGCCGCGCGCCGTCAGCAGGCCTTCGACGAGCGCGTGGTTGGAGCCTTGCTGGCGCACGCTGGTCGACCGGAAGGTGATGACCGGATAGGCGGCGACGTCGAAAACCGCGGACGAGCGCAGGAAGCTCTCGACCCGCGGTTCGCCGGTCGCGACGCTTTCGGGCTTGAGCGAGAAGGTCACGCTGGAACGCGCGACGTTGTCGGGGTGCAGGTCGAAACTGCCGGAAAAGCGTGAGAAGACCCCGTCGATGCCGCCGCCGCCGACCTGCGCGACCGTGAAGGCGATCCGCGAAGACGGGTCGATCACATAGCGGCCGTGGAGGGCCGAAAGAGTGTCGGCGCGAGCCGGAACGGTGGCCGAAAGCGCGAGAAGGCCAAGGGAAAGCCCAACTGAAAGCAATGTCCTGGACATGGGAAAATCCTTCCATGGCCGCTGCTCGAACGGCGGCCTTGAAACGGAAAACACCAGGCGACGACCAATAATCCACGTGGCCCGATATTTTCATCGGCAACGAGGTGACGGGAAGAGCGGCCACGCCCGGTGGGGAGGATCGCGGCAAGTTCAGGAAATTTTCAGAGGCCAGGCCGCGTCATGAGGCGGACGCCGGGGCCTTCCGCTCCGGCTGCCAGCAGGCGCACCCCGCCATTTTCCAGCGCCCGGATGAGCAGCATCTCGGTGGCCCGGTGAAGCGCGTGGCGGTTGCACTCGAAATCCTTGATGGTGCTGCGCGACACGCCGGCAAGCGACGCCAGTTGGTCCTGCGTCCAGTTGAGCAGCCCGCGCGCGGCGCGGCATTGCTCCGGAACCAGATTCATCGATAAAATCCCTAGGATAAAACCCTTGCCGAATCCCTTCAGACTCAACCATAATGGGCGAGAATAAGCAAGACTGCCCCGTTCCAGCGACAGCGCCCCGCGTCGGCCGACGCGCAAAGGACGCTACAAGATTTTGATCGAGCATCGGAATTTTCCGAGACCTTGAACCACTTCGGGTTCGATGCTCTGAACCGCGGTGTGAAATGGCGAACGAGACATCGCTGGTGCTGATGATCGTGCTGCCCTTTATGGGCAGCGTCCTTGCCGCGTTCCTGCCTGCCAATTCCCGAAACGCCGAGTTCTGGCTGGCCGGCGCCGTCGCGCTAGGCACCCTTATCCTGGCGGCTGGCTGCTATCCGGCCATCTCCACAGGCCCGGCCATTCGCGCCAATATCGAGTGGGTTCCGACCCTCGGCCTGGACTTCACCCTGCGCATGGACGGGTTCGCCTGGCTGTTCGCGATGCTGGTCAGCGCCATCGGTTTTCTCGTCGTCGTCTATGCGCGCTACTACATGTCGCCGGAAGATCCGGTGCCGCGCTTCTTCTCGTTCTTCCTCGCCTTCATGGGCGCGATGCTGGGCATCGTCCTTGCCGGCAACCTGATCCTGCTCGTTGTCTTCTGGGAGCTGACCGGCGTCTTTTCCTTCCTGTTGATCGGCTACTGGCATCACAACGCCAATGCGCGTGACGGCGCCCGCATGGCGCTGACCGTGACCGGCATCGGCGGGCTGGCGCTGCTCGCCGGTGTCCTTCTCATCGGCCACATCGTCGGCAGCTATGACCTCGAGACGGTGCTGGCGTCCGGAAATGTGGTCCGGACGAGCGACCTCTATGTGCCGGCGCTGGTGCTCATCCTGATCGGCGCCTTGACCAAGAGCGCGCAGTTCCCGTTCCATTTCTGGCTGCCCAACGCAATGGCTGCGCCGACGCCGGTGTCGGCTTTCCTGCACTCGGCGACCATGGTGAAGGCCGGCGTCTTCCTGATGGCGCGGTTCTGGCCGGTGCTGGCCGGCACCGAGGAATGGTTCTGGATCGTCGGGCTCGCCGGCATGATGTCGTTCGTGCTCGGCGCCTATTTCGCCATCTTCCAGCAGGACATAAAGGGGCTTCTCGCCTATTCCACCATCAGCCATCTGGGCCTGATCACGATGTTGCTCAGCCTCGGCAGCCCGCTCGGCGCCGTCGCCGCCATCTTCCATATGGTCAACCACGCCACCTTCAAGGCGTCGCTGTTCATGGCCGCCGGCATCATCGACCATGAAAGCGGCACCCGCGATATCAGGCGGCTGAGCGGGCTGTTCCGCTTCATGCCGATCACTGCCACGCTTGCCATGGTGGCGAGTGCCGCCATGGCCGGCGTGCCGCTGCTGAACGGATTTCTTTCCAAGGAAATGTTCTTCGCTGAGGCGGCCGCGACGCACCAGGCGTCCATCCTCGATACGGCGGCACCCTATGCGGCGGTGCTGGGCAGCGCCTTTGCGGTCGCCTATTCGATCCGCTTCATCCATGGCGTCTTCTTCGGGCCGCCGCCATCCGATCTGCCGCGCGAGCCCCACGAAGCGCCGTTCCTGATGCGCTTTCCCATGCAGTTGCTGGTGCTGGCCTGTCTCGTCGTCGGCATCGTTCCGGGCCTCACCATCGGCCCGTTCCTGCATGTCGCCGTAACCTCTGTGCTTGGCGCGTCGACGCCGCAATACAGCCTGGCCGTCTGGCACGGCTTCACGCTGCCGCTGATGATGAGCATCGCCGCCCTCGCCGGCGGCGGCATCCTCTATCTGGCGCTCAAGAACTATCTGGCGCGGAGCGAAGAAGGGCCGCCGATCTTCCGTCGGGTCAGGGGGCAACGCATCTTCGACCAGTCGATGGTCGTCATCTCGTGGCGCTTCGCACGTACGCTCGAAGCGTTTCTCGGCACGCGCCGGCTCCAGCCGCAGCTTCGGCTGCTGGTCTGCGTGGCGTTCGTCGCGGCGCTGCTGCCGCTTTATCGCCGGGGTTTTTCTGCCGGCCATTTCACGCTGGCGGGGGTCGATCCGGCCTTCGCGGCGCTGTGGCTTATCGGCATCGTCTGCGCCGTCGCCGCCGCATGGCAGGCCAAGTTCCATAGGCTCGCGGCCCTTGTGCTTTTGAGTGGCGCCGGCCTTGCCACCTGCATCACCTTCGCCTGGCTGTCGGCGCCGGACCTCGCCTTGACGCAGTTGCTGGTCGAGGTGGTGACCACGGTGCTCATCCTGCTTGGCCTGCGCTGGCTGCCGAAGCGGCTTACCGATCCGTCCCCCAACCTCACGACGCTTGGCGCGCGCCTGCGCCGCTATCGCGACCTCATCATCGCGGTTTGCTCGGGCACGGGCATGGCGCTCCTCGCCTATGCGGTGATGACGCGCGATGTGCCCGACGGCATCGCCGCCTATTTCCTGAAAAATGCCTATGCGGAAGGTGGCGGCAAGAACGTCGTCAACGTCATCCTCGTCGATTTCCGCGGCTTCGATACGTTCGGCGAGATCACCGTGCTCGGCATCGTCGCGCTGACGGTGTTCGCGCTTCTGCGCCGCTTCCGACCGGCCCCCGACAGCGTCGAGTCGCCCGAACAGCAGCGCATCCAGCGCGCCAACGACGAAGCCCGGCCGGACCGCAATCCGGGCGATACCGTCAGCGACTACCTGCTGGTGCCCTCCGTCATCATGCAGTGGCTGTTTCCGGTCATCATCGTGTTCGCGGTCTATCTGTTCCTGCGCGGCCACGATCTTCCCGGTGGCGGCTTTGCCGCCGGCATCGCCATGGCCGCCGCCTTCATCTTGCAATACCTGGCCGCGGGAACGGCGTGGGTGGAAGCCAGGCTCAGGGTGCTGCCGGTACGCTGGATGGGGCTCGGCCTGCTGGTCGCGGCCTTCACCGGCGCCGGTTCATGGCTGTTCGGCTATCCATTCCTGACCTCGCATTCGCAATATATCGACGTGCCGCTGATCGGCGCGGTGCCCGTGGCCAGCGGCGCGCTGTTCGACCTCGGCGTGTTTCTGCTGGTCATCGGCGCGACCGTGCTGATGCTGGTCGCCATCGCCCACCAGTCGGTGCGGCGGCTGCGCGCTTCGAAGATCGCGGCCGCGGCAGAGCAGGAGGCCGCCTGATGGAACTCGTCCTCGCCCTTGCCATAGGCGGGCTCATCGGCTCGGGGGTATGGCTGCTTTTGCGCCCGCGCACCTATCAGCTGGTCATCGGCCTGTCGCTCATTTCCTACGGCGTCAACCTGTTCATCTTTTCCATGGGCAGGCTGCGCGTCGGCGTGCCGCCCCTGCTCGGCGCCGATGCGGCGACCGATCCGGCGGCGTTCGCCGATCCGATCCCGCAGGCGCTGGTGCTGACGGCCATCGTCATCGGCTTCGCCACCACGGCGCTGTTTCTCGTGGTGCTTTTGGTTTCGCGCGGTCTCACCGGCAGCGACCATGTCGACGGCAGGGAGCCGCGCTGATGGGGTGGAGTCACCATCTCCTGATCGCGCCGATCCTTCTACCTCTCGTCACCGGCGGGTTGCTCCTCTTGTTCGACGAGCGCCGCCATGTGCTCAAGGCGATGATCAACGTCGCCTCGACGCTGGCGCTGGCGACCATCGCGATCCGCTTGCTGATGCTCGCCAACGGCCCGGTGACAGGCACGGCGGTGACCGACGTCTACCTTCTGGGCAACTGGCCGGCGCCGTTCGGCATCGTTCTGGTCCTCGACCGGCTGTCGGCGCTGATGCTTACGCTGACTTCCGTGCTGGCGCTGGCCTCGCTGGTTTTCGCGCTGGCGCGCTGGCATCGCAGCGGGCCGCACTTCCATACCCTGTTCCAGTTGCTCCTGATGGGTCTCAACGGGGCGTTCCTGACCGGCGACCTGTTCAACCTGTTCGTGTTCTTCGAGGTGTTGCTGGCCGCCTCCTACGGGCTGATCCTGCATGGCTCCGGCCCCTTCAAGGTCCGCGCAGGCCTGCACTACATCGCCGTCAACCTTGCCGGTGCGGCCCTGTTCCTGATCGGCGTGAGCCTGGTCTACGGCGCTACCGGAACGCTCAACATGGCCGATCTCGCCGTCAAGATCCCGCTGCTGGCCGATACCGACCGCACGCTGCTGGAGGGAGGGGCTGCGGTGCTCGGCGTCGCCTTCCTGATCAAGGCGGGCATGTGGCCGCTCGGTCTTTGGCTGCCCAACGCCTATACGGCGGCGGCGGCCCCCGTCGCCGCGATCTTCGCCATCCTGAGCAAGGTCGGCGTCTATGTGATCCTGCGCCTGTCGATCGTCCTGTTCGGAGCCGGTGCCGGCGCATCCGCCGGCTTTGGCGGCGCCTGGCTTCTGGCCGGAGGCCTCGCCACCATCGCGTTCGGCGCCATCGGCGTGCTTGCCTCGCAGGCCATGGGGCGGCTTGCCGGCTTCTACGTGCTGGTGTCGTCGGGCACGATGCTTGCCGCCATCGGCATGGAAAGCGCAGGCGTCACGGCGGGCGCGCTCTACTACATGGTCAGTTCAACGCTGGCCATCAGCGCCTTTTTCCTGCTGGTGGAACTGGTCGAGCGGGCGCAGGACCCCGCCGCCAACGTGCTGGCCGTCACCATGGAAGCCTATGGCGACGACATGGACGAAGAGGAGGCCGAGGAGGAAGTCGGCGTCGCCATTCCGGCCACGCTCGCCGTCCTCGGCGTCTGTTTCGCCTGCTGCGCCATGCTGCTTGCGGGAATACCGCCGCTGTCCGGTTTCATCGGCAAGTTCGCCCTGCTGACCGCGATGATCGGCCCGGCAGGCGAAGGTGCGCCCGTGCCGGTTGCGACATGGATATTTTTCGCACTGCTCATCCTTTCCGGCCTGTCGGCGATGCTGGCGATGATGCGCGCCGGCATCCGCACCTTCTGGGCGCCGGTCGAAGGCGTGGTGCCGCGCGTGCTGGTCATGGAAATCGCGCCGGTGGCGTTCCTGCTGCTGCTCTGCCTGGCGCTGACCGTGGAAGGCGGACCGGCGATGCGCTACATGAACGCCACCGCGCAATCGCTGCACCAGCCTTCGGCCTATATCAGCGACGTGCTGTCGGCGGCGCCTGTTCCAAACCCCGAACCGGGGGCGCATCAATGACGCGTATCGTGCCCTATCCGCTGCTGTCCGCCGCCCTGTTCGTCATGTGGCTGCTGCTCAACCAGGTGAGCGTCGGCCATGTCGTCCTCGGCGCCGTCATCGCGCTGGCGGCGGCGAAGGCGATGACGGCGCTTGAGCCGGCCAAACCGAGGATACGCCGCTGGGACCAGATTCCGGTGCTGGTCGCGGTCGTATTCATCGACATCCTGAAATCCAACATCGCCGTTGCGGGCCTCATCCTGCGCGGCCGGCGGCGGCAAAGGACGTCGGGCTTCCTTGCCATCCCGCTCGATCTTACGGATCGCACCGGGCTCGCGGTGCTGGCCTGTATCATCACCAGCACGCCGGGAACGGCGTGGGTCGACTATCATTCGGGCAAGAGCGAACTGCTGATCCACGTTCTCGACCTCGCCGACCCGGAAGGGCTGACCGAGCAGATCAAGCAAAGCTACGAGCGGCGGCTGATGGAGATTTTCGAATGAGCGCGATCGTCCTGATCCTGGCCCTGGCTTTGTCGCAATTCCTGCTGGTGCTGGCCATGGGCTGTGCGGTCTACCGGCTGGTGCGCGGCCCGCGTGCGCAAGACAGGGTGCTCGGCCTCGACGCGCTCTATGTCGCCGGCATGCTCCTGCTTTTGACGCTGGGCATCCGCTCGGGCTTCACCATCTACTTCGAGATGGCGCTGGCGATCGCGCTGCTCGGCTTCGTCTCGACGGCGGCGCTCGCCAAGTTCCTGATGCGCGGGGAGGTGATCGAATGAGCCAGTTCGCCGAGGTCCCGCTTTGGGTGGCGCTGATCATCGCCTTCTTTCTCGTCTTGGGATCGGGGCTGACCCTGCTCGGCGCCATCGGGCTGGTGCGGTTCGAAAGCTTCTACCAGCGGGTGCATGCCCCGACGCTCGGCACTACCTGGGGCGCCGGCGGCATCCTGATCGCCTCGATGATCTTCTTCTCGGTGGTGCGGACGCGCCCGGTGCTGCACGAAATCCTGATCACCGTATTCGTGACGGTGACGACGCCGGTCACGCTGATGCTGTTGGCGCGGGCCGCGTTCTATCGCGACCGCACCGAAAGCAAGGGCGATTTCCCGCCGGACCCGGTGCGAAAGAACTGAAGCAGGCTAGTACAGGAGGCCGGCCGGACGCGCCGGACCAGCCTCCGTGTAGCCGCGTCAGGCCGGCATCGGATGGTGGATGCAGAAGTTCTTGATCTGCTGATAGGCGGCTAAAGCCTCGAGCCCTTTCTCGCGGCCGTAGCCGGAGAGCTTGTAGCCGCCGAAAGGGAATTCCACGTCGAGGCCGACGCCGAAGGAATTGACCCACACCTGGCCGACGCGCAGCCTTTCGCCGACGCTTAGCGCGGCGCTGATGTTGCTGGTGTGGACGCCGGCGACAAGGCCGAAGGGCGAATCGTTTGCCATGCGCACGGCTTCTTCCGCCGTATCGAACGGAATGACGGTCAGCACCGGCCCGAAAATCTCTTCGCGGGCGATGCGGGCGTCGTTGCCGGCCCCGACCACCAGCGCCGGCTGCACGAACGCACCCCCGGCCAGGGCAGCGTCCTTCGGCGTCTCGGCGCCCATGAGCAGTTCGCCGTCCTTTCGCGCCACGTCGAAATAGCGGTGGACGTCCTGCATGTGCTTCGTGCTGATCAGCGGGCCCATGTCGGGGTCGTCGACACCGGCGCCGAGCCTCATGCCGCTGATGCGGGCATGCAGCCGGGAAACGACCTCGTCATGCGCCGAGCGCTCTACAAGAAGGCGCGTTCCGGCGTTGCAGACCTGGCCGCAATGGGTGAGGAAGCCGCCGGCCACGATCGGCAGCGCCTTGTCCATGTCGGCGTCTGCAAACAGGATCTGCGCTGACTTGCCGCCGAGTTCCATGTTGCAGGGAATGGCATGGGAAGCGGCTGCGACGAGCACGCGCTCGCCGGTTTCCACAGACCCGGTAAAAGTGATCTGGTCGACGCCCTTGTGGCGCGCCAGCATGTCGCCGACCACCGAGCCGCGCCCGTTGACGAGGTTGACGAGGCCGTCGGGCAGGCCTGCTTCCTGGCAGATTTTCATGAACTCGTAGGCCGTCACCGGTGTTTCGGCCGAGGGCTTGATGATGACCGAGCAGCCGGCGGCGAGTGCCGGCGCCACGCCGCGCGCGATCAGCTGGAGCGGGTAGTTCCACGGAATGATGTGCAGGCTGACGCCGATCGGTTCCTTTACGGTCCAGTCCGACCAGTCCGGCCCGAGCGGGATGGAATTGCCGTGCATCTTGTCGGCGGCGCCGCCGTAGAATTCGAAGAAGCGGGCGGAGCAGTCGACCTCCCAGTAGGCGTCGCGCAAAGGCTTGCCGCTGTCGGTGCTTTCCAGCCGGGCGATTTCGTCGCGCCGTTCCAGCAGCAGGGCAGCGACCCGCTGCATGGCGCGGCCCCGTTCGAACGGGCGCATCCGGCGCCAGGGGCCATTGTCGAAAGCCTCGCGTGCGGCGGCAACGGCGGCGTCGACCTCGGCGGCACCGGCGCGCGCGAATTCGGCAATGACCGCGCCCGTCGACGGATCGATGCTCTGGCCGACGCCGTCCGATCCTTCGTTGAGGACCTTGTTGCCGTAGACGAGCGGAATGAAGTGAGAATGAGCGGTCATGAGAACTCCCTTGGCCAAATACATGCCGACGTGCCGCCGGTTAGGATTGCGCAATGCACCAGTGTTGTGTATACAATCACTGCATATTTGTCGACATGATTTGACAGCATGTCCGCAGAATGTTAGGCGTCTGGCTTCGAAACGGTCATCAAATTGGGGGAGTCCATGGACCTCGGACTGAAGGGAAAGTGCGCTCTGGTAACGGCCGCCTCGCGCGGTCTGGGGCGTGCTTCGGCGCTTGCGCTGGCGGCTGAAGGCGCCAAGGTGGCCGTCGCCGGGCGCGACGCCAAGGTGCTGGACGAACTGGTGCAAGAACTGCGCGCGGTGGGTGCCTCGGATGCGATGGCCGTGCGTATGGACCTCGCCCGGCACGAGACGCTGCGCCCTTCGGTCGACGCGGTGGCGGAAAAGTTCGGCGGCCTGGACATTTTCCTCGGCAATACGGGCGGCCCGGCTTCCGGGCCCTTTCTCAGCGTCTCGCGCGAGGCATGGGAGACGGCCATCAACGAAATCCTGCTGCCGCTGGTCGATCTTTCCCGTGCCGTGCTTCCGCACATGCAGGCGGCGGGCGGCGGGCGCATCATGTTCGTGACCACCGTTGGCGTGAAGATGGTGCAGCCCAACATGGTGCTTTCGGATTCGCTACGGCTGGCCATCGTCGGCCTCGCCAAATCGCTGTCGATCGAGTTCGCACATGAAAACATCATGGTGAACTGCCTGTGCCCCGGCCCGTTCGCCACCGACCGCATGGAAGACCTGATCGTCGCCAGCAT
>JBARYG010000199.1:0-23690 GCA_049647745.1 Mesorhizobium sp. | reverse complement strand
CACCGCCGTCTGGATATAGAGGTCGCCGACATTGGGCTGGCGCAGCACCGGCATGCCCTTGCCCTTGAGGCGGAACTGGCGGCCGTTCTGGGTGCCTTCAGGCACTTTCACGCGGGTTTGCGTACCGTCGAGCGTGGCCACCTCGAACTGCCCGCCAAGGGCTGCCGTGGTCATCGAGATGGGTACCTTGCAGTAGAGATCGGCTCCGTCGCGCTGGAAGAACTCGTGCGGCTTCACCGCCAGGAAGATGTAGAGGTCGCCGGACGGGCCGCCGCGCTGGCCGGCCTCGCCCTCGTTGGCCAGGCGGATGCGGGTGCCGTCCTCGATACCGGCCGGAATGTTGACCGACAGCGAGCGCTCTTCGACGACGCGACCCTGGCCCGCGCATTTCGGGCACGGGTCCTTGATCGTCTGGCCGCGGCCCTGGCATTGCGGACAGGTCCGCTCGATGGAGAAGAACCCCTGGCTGGCGCGCACCTTGCCGTGGCCGTTGCACATCGAGCACGTAACCGGCTGGGTGCCTGGCTTGGCACCGGTGCCGGAACACTCGGTGCAGGAAATGGAAGCCGGCACGCGGATCTGCGCGGTCTTGCCGGTAAAGGCTTCCTCCAGCGAAATTTCCATATTGTAGCGCAGGTCGGCGCCGCGTTCGCGGCCGCCCGAGGAACGGCGCCGGCCGCCGCCCATCATATCGCCGAAGATGTCCTCGAAGATATCGGCGAAGCCACCGGCGCCGAATCCCTGCGCGCCGCCGTTCATGCCGCCGTTCTCGAAGGCGGCATGGCCGAAGCGGTCGTAGGCTGCGCGCTTTTGCGGGTCCTTCAGCGTCTCGTAGGCTTCGTTGATTTCCTTGAACTTGTGTTCGCAGGCATGGTCGCCCGGATTACGGTCCGGATGGAACTGCATGGCGAGCTTGCGGAAAGCGCTCTTCAGTTCCTTCTCGTCGGCGCCCTTCTGGACGCCCAGAGTTTCGTAGAAGTCAGCTTTCATGTGGTCCCGCTGTAATTTCTCGCCTCGGGCAGGGTCAGGAAGACCGTCTCGCCCGGCATGCATCACGATTTAGTAAGCCGGATGCCGCAATGCCATAGTTCCCGGCGGAAGCGGAGGCTTTTTTTGATCAATTGTGGAGAAACGCCTCTATGTCGCGCTGGAAAGCTTCCTTCGCGAGGTGAAAACGCCTGAAAATCGCTCGTTCAGCATTTTGTTGAGCGGCTTTTCGAAGTAGCGCGCCGACAAAAGCGCAATGGCAATCACCGATACCATGGGCACCAGCCAGTAGGTATAGAAGCTGACGATCTGCATCGGCTCCAGGATACGGCGCCAGACGACGCCCAGCATCAGCGAGGCGATGACCGGGTGGATCAGGTAGATGCTGAACGAGACGTTGGTCACCGGATCGAGTGGCTGCGCCCAGCGCATGGCTTCAGGGTTATTACGTTCACCCAGTGCCGCCAGGTAGATCGAGACGGCGAGCAATGCCAAGGCCGGATAACCGCCGAGCCCGTACCACATGGCAAGCACGGTCAGCGCAAACAGCGACCAGCCGGGCAGGACGCTGCGCAGCCGCCAGCGGCTGTCGCGCACCAGAACGGCCACGAGCGCGCCGACGGCGAAGTCGGCGAAGGCCCGGTATGCACCCCAGGTATCGGCGACCTGCCAGCTTGGAAAGGGGATGATTCCAGCCGCGACGGCCATTTCCAGCGCCAGGATCGTCAAGACTATCAGCGCCACGAGACCGCCCAACCCGTAACGGCGATGGGCAAGCACGACGACAGGCAGTGTCAGGTAGCAGAACCATTCCGCCGACAGGGTCCAGCCGACATAGTTGAAGGTGAGCGTATCGGTGAAGCCCCAGCCCTGGATCAGCAGGATGTTGGCGGGCAGCGTCGACCAGTCGTAGCGGCCTACGGCGCTCGAGCCGATCAGGTCCATATGCACGGCCACGCCGACAAGAACGAAATAGACGAGCGTCGCCAGATAGAGCGGATAGAAGCGGGCCAGCCGGCGGGCGATGAATCTCAAATAGCTGCCGCGCTCGAGCATAAGCGTGTCGGCGTAGCGGAACATGATCAGAAAACCCGAAACCATGAGGAACATGTCCAGCAACGGCATCAGCGCGCGCAACCGGTGCGCGGCCTGGAGTCCGCTGGCCGAACCGTAGATCAGGAAATGAAAGATCATCACCAGGATCGCGGCGCCGACACGCCATAGCCCCAGAGTTCGAAAGAAAAGCATAGGCGGCCTGCCCTCCGCTTGGCCCGGCTTCCGCGAAGCCGCACCCGACGCTTAGCACCGCCAGCCGGCCTTGTGCCCGAAAGGAGCTGTTAAGCTTAACGCGGCCTGCCGGCGATAAAAAAAAGCCCGGCGCGACGGCCGGGCTTTCTTATCGGTTTGCTGCGGGATCAGGCCGACTTCTTCTTGTCGTCGTCGTCATCGATTTCCTCGAAATCGGCATCGACGACGTCATCGTCCTTGGCTGCATCCGCCTTGGCGTCGGCCTCGGCGGCATCCTTCTGGCTGGCCTCGTACATGGCCTGGCCGAGCTTCATCGAAACTTCCGCCAGCGCCTGGCTCTTGGCCTCGATCTCGGCCGCGTCCTCGCCCTCTGCGGCCGTCTTCAGGGCGGTGATCGCCTCCTCGATGGCCTTGCGGTCATCCTCGGAAACCTTTTCACCGTATTCCTTCAGCGACTTCTCCGAGGAATGCGCCAGGGCTTCGGCCTGGTTGCGGGCCTCGACCAGCGCCTTGCGCTTCTTGTCGGTCTCGGCGTTGGCCTCGGCGTCCTTCACCATCTTCTCGATGTCGGCGTCGGAAAGGCCACCTGAAGCCTGGATGCGGATCTGGTGCTCCTTGCCGGTGCCCTTGTCCTTGGCCGAGACGTTGACGATGCCGTTGGCGTCGATATCGAAGGTGACTTCGATCTGCGGCACGCCGCGCGGGGCCGGCGGAATGCCGACCAGATCGAACTGGCCGAGCGCCTTGTTGTCGGCGGCCATTTCGCGCTCGCCCTGGAAAACCCGGATGGTCACGGCCGACTGCGAGTCTTCGGCGGTGGAGAACACCTGGCTCTTCTTGGTCGGGATCGTGGTGTTGCGCTCGATGAGGCGCGTGAATACACCGCCCAGCGTCTCGATGCCGAGCGACAGCGGGGTCACGTCGAGCAACAGCACGTCCTTGACGTCGCCCTGCAGCACGCCGGCCTGGATCGCGGCACCCAGCGCCACCACCTCATCAGGGTTGACGCCCTTGTGCGGGTCGCTGCCGAAGAACTGCTTGACCACTTCCTGCACCTTGGGCATGCGGGTCATGCCGCCGACCAGAACCACCTCGTCGATCTCGCCAGCCTTGAGGCCCGCGTCCTTGAGGGCTGCCTTGCACGGCGCGATGGTGCGCTGCACGAGGTCCTCGACAAGGCTTTCGAACTTGGCGCGGGTCAGCTTCATCGTCAGGTGCTTCGGCCCGGAGGCGTCGGCGGTGATGAAGGGCAGGTTGATTTCGGTCTGCGCCGAAGACGACAGCTCGATCTTGGCCTTTTCGGCGGCTTCCTTCAGGCGCTGAAGGGCGAGCTTGTCGTTCTTCAGGTCGATGCCCTGTTCCTTCTTGAATTCGGCCGCCAGATATTCGACCAGACGCAGGTCGAAATCCTCGCCGCCGAGGAAGGTGTCGCCATTGGTGGACTTCACCTCGAACACGCCGTCGCCGATCTCCAGCACGGAAATATCGAAGGTACCGCCGCCAAGGTCGTACACGGCGATGGTCTTGCCGTCCTTCTTGTCGAGGCCGTAGGCAAGGGCCGCCGCCGTCGGCTCGTTGATGATGCGCAGCACTTCAAGGCCGGCGATCTTGCCGGCATCCTTGGTCGCCTGGCGCTGGGCGTCGTTGAAATAGGCCGGAACGGTGATGACCGCCTTCTCGACCTTCTCGCCGAGATAGGCCTCCGCCGTTTCCTTCATCTTCTGCAGGATCATCGCCGAAATCTGGGAAGGCGACTGCTTGGAGCCGCCGACATCCACCCAGGCGTCGCCATTGTCGCCCTTGACGATGTGATAGGGGACGAGATCCTTGTCCTTGGAGGTGACGGGATCATCGAAGCGGCGGCCGATCAGGCGCTTGACCGCGAAAACGGTATTTTCGGGATTGGTGACCGCCTGGCGCTTGGCCGGCTGGCCGACGAGGCGCTCACCATCGCTGGTGAAGGCCACGATGGAAGGCGTGGTGCGCGCGCCCTCCGCATTCTCAATAACCTTGGGTTCCTTGCCATCCATGATGGCGATGCAGGAATTGGTGGTGCCGAGGTCGATGCCGATTACTTTTGCCATATTTGTTCTCTCCGCTAAGCAGGTTTTCCGGACCCATCAGGCGTTCCGTGGAAAACCCCTGTTCACAAGAATTTCCGTTATGGCAGCCGACATCAGCCGGCGCCAAACGGCTTGCGGCGTATATAAGAACAGGCTTCGCGGGGCGCAAGCATTCTGCGCGAGACATTCACTGGTGATGGACACCGGAACAGGCACCGGCAGATGGGCCCCGCCGGATGGACCCCCGCAGGCGAGACGTTGCAGTTTGCGCTTTCGCAAACACCGGCCGGCCGTTCATGGTCTACCATCCCTTCTTCAGGATCGGATCGGGAAAGCACATCCTATGCATGCGTCATGGGGCATCAAGCAACCGGCGTCGGCTCCAAGCCGGGACGACAGGCCATGATGGGGGCGGCGCTTTCGCGCTGGACGATGGCCTTTTTCGCGGCGGCGCTGGCGTTCTTCGTCGCGGCGCAATCGCTGATCGTGGCCGGCTACGGCTTTCCCGCGATCGCCATCGAGGCGCCGGAGACCCTGGTCCTCGTCCATATGGTGACGCTCGGCTGGTTGAGCCTCTTGATGTGCGGGGCATTGTTCCAGTTCGTGCCGGTGTTGGTGGCGCGGCCGCTCGTCGGCGCGAGGCTGGTGCTGCCGGCTTTGATCCTGCTGCTCGCCGGTCTTGTCTGCCTGCTGTGCGGCTTCCTGCAACTGTCCGGCGTGATCGATCCGCCCCTGTCGCCGCTCGGACCGGCAAGCATCCTTCTGCCCGCGGGGTTTTTCCTTGTCGTCGGGGTTCTGGGTGCAACGCTGTGGTGCGGCCGGCCGCTGTCCCTGCCGGCGCGTTTTGTCGCGGCGGGGCTTGCCTCGCTGGTTGCCACCGCCATCATCGGCGGGCTGTTCGCGCTGCAATTGTCCGGATTCGCCACAGTCGGCATCGATTCGCGCGGCACCGCCCTTTCCCTGCATATGAGCGCGGGCTTCGGCGGCTGGCTGACGCTGACGGCGATCGGTGTCAGCTACCGGCTGCTGCCGATGTTCATGCTGGCGCCGGACAAGGAGCGTCTCTCCAGCCGCGCCGCGCTCTGGAGCGGCATTGCCGCCCTGCTGCTGACGCTAGTGGCGGCGCCTGTGGAAAACAGTTTCGGCGGGCCGGGCGTGGCCACCCCGCTGGCCGGGCTCGCCGCCTTGGGCACACTGGTTTTTTACGGGATCGATCTCGTTTTCTTCTACCGCAACCGCAAGCGGCGCAAGATCGAACTCAACAGCCGCTCGGCGCTCGGCGCGTTCGGCGGCCTCTATCTGTCGGCGCTGCTCATCGCCTGCCTCGCTGTCACGGGGGGGCTGGGGCAACATGCGCCGGCGGTCGTCTATCTGGTCGCCTTCGGCTGGCTCTCGGGCCTCGGCCTGTCGCAGCTCTACAAGATCGTGCCGTTCCTGACCTGGCTCGAATGCTATGGGCCGGTCATGGGCAAGAAACCGACACCCCGCGTGCAGGACCTCGTCGTCGAAGGGCGCGATCACGTCTGGTTCGCGCTTTATTTCGCGGGTGTGCTGGCCGGCACCGGCGCGCTGCTTGCTAATCAGCCTGCGCTGTTCCGGCTGGCAGCGGCGGCAACCCTTGCCGCGACGCTGGCGCTTGTGGTCGAACTGGTGCTGGCGCGGCGTCTGTTCAATGTCGACGGCAGCATGCGGTTGCCCGCCGGCACGACACAGCCCCGGCTGTTTTTACCCCGCCACGATAAACCGACAGGGAGTTTCCGATGAGCGTTCCGCACTACGACCTTGATGTTCGACCCATCCTGCGGGAAGGAGGAGAACCATTCAGCGTCATCATGGAGACGGTGGCGAAGTTGGCGCCGGGGCAAGGCCTGCGGCTACTCGCTACCTTCAAGCCGGTACCCTTGTTTCATGCACTTGGCGCGCGCGGCTTCGAATCATCGGCGCGCGAGATCGGCAACGGCGACTGGGAAGTGCTTTTCACCCCGGCGGGTTCGCCCGCGCCGGCTCCGCAAGCCGCCCTTCCGGAAAAGGACGGCGATGCGGTGTGGCCCGATCCTGCTCGCGAAATGGATAATCGCGACCTCGAACCGCCGGAGCCGATGGTGCGCACGCTGGAAGGGGTCGAGGCGCTGGTGCCCGGCGAGACGATTGCCGTGCTGTTGCCGCGCGAGCCGGTGTTCCTGTTCGAGGAATTACGCTCGCGCGGCCATGCCTGGCGCGGCGATTTCGAACCTGAAGGCCACTACCGGGTGGTGATCCGCGCCGCCGGAGCGGACCCGGCGTCATGACCGAAGACGAGAAGAACGCGTTGTTTTCGGCGGGCGTCCGCCAGGCGCTGCGCATGGTCATCGACCCCGAGCTTGGCGAAAACGTCGTCGATCTCGGCCTGATCTACGCTATCGTGGTTGAAGACGGCGTTGTGCGCATCGATATGACGACGACGACGCGGGGTTGCCCGGCGACCAATTATCTCAAGGATGCGGTGCAAACGGCGGCATGGGCGCTGCCCGACATCCACCATGTCGAGGTCTCGCTCACTTACGACCCGCCATGGACGCCGGATATGATGAATGAAGACGCCAAGGCCCATCTTGGCTTTGCAGGAGCGAAAAAGCGGGCATGAACGAAACGACCCGAGCGAGAAAGACCATCGTCATCGACGGCGTGCCGTTGCCTGAAATGCTCGACGAGGCGATGGTTCATGCCGTCGTGCATGGCTTTTACGACAGAATCCGCGCCGACGATCTTCTAAGCCCGATCTTCTACAGCGTCATACCGCCGGAGGCGTGGCCGACCCACCTGTCGAAGATGTGCAACTTCTGGTCTTCGGTCCTGCTGCGGACCGACCGCTACGACGGCCGCCCCCTGCCGCCGCATCTGGCCATACCGGGGCTTGCCGAGCAGCATTTCCGGCGCTGGCTGACGCTGTTTCGCACAACCGTGCACGAACTGTGCCCGCCTGAAGTCGCCGCGCTGTTCATGGATCGCGCCCTGCGCATCGCCCACAGCTTCCGCCTGGCGGTCGCTTTCAGTCGCGGTGAGAGCACGATGGACATCGTGCCGATCTACGAAGAAAGCCTCTGACGCGGACGCGGGCGCTGCCCCTCCCCCTTCGGATCCGTCCGCCGGTGGCCGATTCGGCACGCCCTACAGCACGACACGTGTGACCGGATTCAGGCGTCGTGCTGTAAGCTTTTGCTTTTACGTTTGTCGTTATCCCAAAACCGCTGCGCACTTTTGGGCGACGGGCTTTAGGGAACGCGAAGCGTATTTGCCGCGTTCCTCTGTGCCAGAAGGCGCCATCGGGGCGCGGGCAGATGAAGGAGGCACCCCATGGGTTTAGGCACCATTCTCATCATTATTCTGATCCTGGCGCTGCTGGGCGGCTTCAGCGGCCTTGGCGGCGGGCCTTTCTACGGCACGGGCTATTATGGCGGCGGCGGCATCGGCCTGCTTTTGATCATCATCATCGTCCTTGTCGTCCTTGGACGAATATGACGCTAATCCGTGCCGCTCAGGCACCGAAGGCCCGCTGCATCGAATAGAGCGGCGGGCCTTCTCCATTCCCGCGGATCGATGATCGCCACCGAAAACCGGAACAATTCGACCGGCCTGCGGTTGTGAATCATTACGATCGGAACGGAGTCATGCCGCGCTTCTTCTTCGACACCTATGACGGCGAGCGTATGTTGAGCGATATCGACGGCGTCGAATTCGCCAAGGTCGAGGAGGTACGCGAGGCAGCGGTCGAGGCGTTGCCCGGCATCGCGCGAGACAGGCTGCCGGATGGCGACGAGACGGAAATGTGGGTGAAGGTGCGGGACACAGCCGGCCGGCCCGTTTTCGAAGCCTTCTTGAAGTTTTCGTCGAGGTGGACGCTACGCCGCAAGGCCGGTCAACGCGGTTCTTTCTGAAGGGACAGATAGGTAGCGTCGAATTCGGCGATCTCCACCAGTCCGTCCCAGTTGTCGATATGGATGCGGTCGCCTTCCCAGCGGATGACGCCACGCCGGCGCAAGTCGCGCAGCGTGCGGTTGACGTGGACCACCGACAGGCCGAGCACGTCCGCCAGTTCGTTCTGCGTCACCGGCAGCCGGAAGCTGAAGCCGTCCGTGCGGTCGACGAGCTTGAGACGGACATAAAGCTCGCACATCAGATGCGCCAGCTGGCCGATCGCCGGCCGCCTTCCCATGGCGACCAGCCATTCCCGATGTACCGAAGCATCGATCAGCGTGTCGAGCCACAGCATTCGCGTGAGATGGGGCGAGGTTTCGGTGAGCTTCTTCAGCGCCTCGTGCTCGACCTGAACCAGCGTGCAGGCTGACAGCGCAAAGACGCCGTGGGCCAGCACTTTCAGCAGGAAACCGTGCAGGTCGAGAAAGTCGCCGGGCACATGGATCGCCGCAATCTGGCGGCCGCCGTCCTCCAGCACCTTGAAGCGGGCGGCCAGCCCCTCCATGAGCAGGAGGCTGACCTTCGGCCGGGCGCCCTCGCGGACGATCTCCTCGCCGGCGGCATAGGATTTCTCACCGGCAAACAGGGCGAAAAGCTCCGCCTTTTCCTTGTCGGAGATGGTATCCCGGTGGCTGAGCTGGAGGAAAAGGGGAAGGGCCAAAACGGTCTCCAGCGGCAGGCATCGCTGAAGAAACTTCCGCGACAACAGGGTGGGGCGGTGGCCTTGCCACAAGGAACCGGCGCCCGCTTTCGATTGTCGATGCTATCCGCCCTACCGACAAAAGCCAATCCCGCGACGACTGTCACAGCTGGGATTCGATCGGCAGGTGCCGCACCAGCATGGCCAGGATGCGCCGCGACAGGCTGGCTTCCGGCTCACGCGTATATTGGTGCATCTGGCCCTGGTCGATGCCTGTCCAGGTAAGCCTGCCGTCGCGCAGGCTTACCGCGTAGCTCGTCTGCGGCAGGATTTCGTGGCGGAAGCGGCGGCGCAGTTCCGCCACCAGATGCTCGTCGTGGAAGAGCACGCCCATCTCCGCATTCAGCGACACTGAACGCGGATCGAAATTGAACGAGCCGACGAAGCCGGTCTTGCCGTCCACCGTGAACGCCTTGGTGTGCAGGCTGGCGCCCTTGGAACCGAACACGGAAATCTTGGCCTGATGGCTGAACGGCTGCAGTTCGAACAGCCTGATACCGGCCCGGAGCAGGCGCTTGCGATAGTTCGCATAGGCGCCGTGGACGGTAGCCACGTCGGTGGCGGCAAGCGAATTGGTCAGCACGGTGACCTCCGTGCCTTCGGCGACGAGGCCGGAGAGGGTTTTCGTCCCTTTCCGACCGGGGATGAAATAGGGAGAAGCGATTTCGAGCTCTTTTTGCGCCGTCTGGATGAGGGGCAGCAGTTCCCGCATCAGCCAGCTCCGGGTTTTTTCGCCGCGCACCTTTTCCGGTGGGTCGGAAATGACACGTGCGCTTTTGGTCCAGTGGAAGCCGTGGCCAGTGGCGACGGAATGCGCGATCGAATTGAGGTCGCCTATGCCGCTCAACAGGGCGGTGTCGTCCGCCCTTTCCACATGGGTGACAAAGCCTGCCTCCGCGCCGGGCTCGCCCGGATGCAGGGCCCCGATGGACCAGGCTGCCGTCGAGTTCCAGAAGGATGAGAAAATTCCCGAGGCCTGCTGCACGGCCGGGCCGACGAGCAACAGGTCGAGATCGCGAAAATTCGTCTCGGCGGCGTCGAAATAGGCGTCGCCGATGTTGCGCCCGCCGACGATGGCAATGGTATCGTCGGCGATCCAGGCCTTGTTGTGCATCCGCCGCGTCATGGCGAAAAGGCGAAACACCATCTCGACACCGCGCAGCAGGCTGCCGTTTCGCATGCCGCTCGGGTTGAACAGTTTCAATTCGATGTTGGGATGGGCGGCAAGCGCCAGATAGGCCGCATCGCTGTTGCGCGGATTGATGTCGTCGAGCAGGATGCGCACCCGCACGCCACGCTCGGCGGCGCGCACCACTTCCTGCATCAGCACGCGCCCGGTGTGGTCGTCGTGCCAGAGATAATACATCAGGTCGAGGTTGCGGACAGCGCCCCGTGCCGCCAGCACGCGCGCGGCGAAGGCATCGTAGTTGTCGGCGATCAGAAGCAGGCCGCTGTTGCCTGCGGTGATCTTGTCTCGTGCTAACTGCGAAACCGCTATGTCCATCCGTTTCCTACCCGCGAAGGCGACGCAAGGCGCGACGCGTTTCAGCATTGAGCAAGAACTGTTCAGGCGAGATCTGGTTGCGTCAGCGTTTCCCTTATTCCGTCGAGGTTCAGCCGCGCCTTGATCGGCAAGTGGTCGGATGCAAGGCGCGACAGCGGCGTCCGGTGCACTTCGATGCGGGTAATGAGGCTCGCCGGGCGCGCCATGATGCGGTCGAGCGCCAGCAGCGGATAGCGCGACGGGAAGCTCGGCAGCACGGCATGGACCGGACCGAAATGCGGCAGCAGCGCCAGCAGCGACGAGCGGTTGCGCACCCGCCACTCGTTGAGGTCGCCGAGCAGGACGGTCGGTCTCAGCACCGACCGGGTCGCCTCGACGAGCGCGCTCGCCTGCTGCGAGCGGGAACGGCGCAACAGCCCGAAATGTGCGGCGACCACGCGCAGCGCGACGCCCTTCAGCTCAAGGTCGACGATGATCGCGCCGCGTGGTTCGAAGCCCGGCAACCTGACCTGCCGCACGTCCTGGATGATGCCGCGCCGCGCGAGGATGAGATTGCCGTGCCAACCATGGCTGCTGCGGTTTTCCGGCGTATGGGTGGGAACGAGATCGGTATCGCGTTGCAGCGCGTCGAGGTCCAGCAGGCCCTGCCGCGCGCCGGTTCTCTCGTCGGCTTCCTGCAGGGCGATGACGTCGGCATCAATCTCGGCGACGACGCGCGCTACACGCGCAGGATCGAACCTGCCGTCGGTGCCGACGCACTTATGGACGTTGTAGGAGGCGATGGTGGTGCAGGCGGCATCGCTGGCAAAGTCGATGAACCCCGGCGCTTTTTTTCGAATGGCGGCTGCAAGCGAGTGCGGAAGCGTCTGCGTAAGGTCGTGCATGCTGTCCATGATGGTTTCACGCCGGAGGGAATGGCTGACGTGGGGCGCGCTTTCTTCAACGAAGGGGATGGATAACGGTTCCGTCAGCTTCCTGTTAATTCGGCCGAAATGACGGCACGGCCGCCGGGCGGGATGCCGCACCATGGGTTGACGCGATCACACCGCATCGGAAAAGGATAAGGGCCAACGCAACGCAAATCCACTTCCGCGCGTTCAGCGTGAAAGAAATGCGGGGGATAATGGAGTTCATGAACCGGGCAGGCAAGGGGCGACGGGGCGGCTTTTTGACGGCTATCGCCTTTGGCGCCGCGCTGCTTCTGGCCGCCGGCCATGCCTGGGCTGCCGAAGGCACGGGGAAAGGCCCTGCCATGGCCGGCTCGGGCGAAGCCGCCTTCGTCGCCGAACTGGTGTTGCTGCTGGTGATCGGCCGGGGGCTGGGGGAACTTCTCCAGCGGCTGGGCCAGCCCGCGGTCATGGGCCAGTTGATCGGCGGCATCCTGCTTGGACCCTCGCTGTTCGGCTGGCTGTGGCCGTCAGCGCAGCATTTCGTCTTTTCCAGCGATCCGGTGCAGAAAAGCATGATCAACGCCGTCTCGCAGCTCGGCATCCTCATGCTTTTGCTGCTTACCGGCATGGAAACGGACATGAAGCTGGTGCGCCGCGTCCGCGCCGCCTGTATTTCCATCTCGACGACCGGGGTTCTCGTGCCGTTCGCCTGCGGCTTCGCGCTGGCGCAGTTTCTTCCGCGGGAATTGCTGCCGGAGCCGGACGAGCGCATCGTGGCCGGACTTTTCCTCGGCACCGCGCTGTCGATCTCCTCGGTGAAGATCGTCGCCATGGTGGTGCGCGAGATGAACTTCATGCGTCGCGATCTCGGCCAGGTCATTGTTTCCTCGGCCATCATCGAAGACACGGTCGGCTGGCTGATCATCGCCGTCACCTTCGGCATCGCCACCCACGGCAAGGTCGAGGTGCTGTCGCTGCTGGGCACCGTCACGGCCGTGGCGGCCTTCATGGTGTTCAGCTTCACGCTCGGCCGGCGCATCGTCTTCACCCTGATCCGCTGGACCAACGACGTTTTCCGCAGCGAATATGCGGTCATCACCATGATCCTGGTCATCATGGGCGTGATGGCGCTGATTACCGACATGATCGGCGTCCACACCGTGCTCGGCGCCTTTGTCGCCGGCATCCTGGTCGGCGAATCTCCGATCCTGTCGAACCACATAGAAGGGCAGCTGCGCGGTATCATCACCGCCCTGTTCATGCCGATATTCTTCGGCGTGGCGGGCCTTTCCGCCGACCTTACCGTGCTTGCCGACCCGACATTGGCCCTGCTGACGCTCGGCCTCGTCGTCATCGCCAGCGTGGGAAAATTCAGCGGCGCGTTCATGGGCGGCAAATTCGCCGGCCTGTCGTGGAAGGAAGCGATCGCTGTCGGTTGCGGCATGAACGCGCGCGGCTCGACCGAGGTGATCGTCGCCAGCATCGGCCTGTCGATGGGCCTCCTTTCCGAAACCCTGTTCACGATGATCGTCACCATGGCCGTCATTACCACGCTGGCCATGCCGCCGATGCTGCGCTGGGCGCTCGGCCGCCTGCCCATGGGTGAACAGGAAAAGGAACGCGTCGAGCGCGAAGAACTCGACCAGCGCGGTTTCGTGTCCAAATTGCAGCGCCTGCTGGTGGCCGCCGACGACAGCGCCATCGGCAAGTTCAGCGCCTATCTCGCCGGGCTGATCGGCGGCGGCAGCGGCATGCCCACGACCTTCCTGCACCTGACCAACAGCACCGCAAAAAGACCGGCCGGCACGAAAGGGCCGGAAAAGCACCTGGAAACGATCCGCAAGGGCGCCAAGGCCAGCGCCACGGCTGTCAGGGAGGGCGAGGATACGCCGGTGGACAAGGTGCACCTGAGCGCCCGTAGCGAAGCAGGCGTCACCGGCAAGACCATCGCCGACGAGGCGCGCAAGGGCTACGACATGCTTATCGTCGGCCTGAACAGCAGCCTGACGCCGAAGGGCGATTTCACTGCGCGCATGAACGACATCGCCAGCGGGTTCGACGGCCCGCTTTGCCTCGTCGTGAAAGGCGCCGGCACCGGCAAGATGCCGGAACTAAAGGCCGGCGAGACCATTCTCGTCCCGGTCAACGGTACGGAGGCGTCACGGCGCGCCGCCGAGTTTGCGCTGGCGATCGCCCGGCCGAACCGCGCTCGCGTCAAGGCGCTCTATGTGGCGCGCGAGGAAAAGACAGACCGCCGGCCTACACCGATTTCGCACCGCCGCGAGGAGGCCGTGCTCAAGGATATCGCCGACCTCGGCGAGCGTTACGGCGTGACTATCCTGACGGCGATGCGGATGCAGGGCGCGCCCGGCGACGCCATCCGCAAGGAGGCCGCCCGAGGCATCGCACTGGTCGTGATGGGTGTTACCCAGCGTCCGGGCGACGACCTTTTTTTCGGCGATACCGCAGCTGTCGTTCTGGCCAAATGCCGTGGCCCGATCGTGCTGCTCAGCACCGGCCGCGTGCAGCGCGACGACGCCGAGCAGGAGGCCCGACGCTCGTCGAGCCCAGACGAATCAAAGGAAGCGAAGTAATTGCCGGCGAAACCGGTCAAAGGGTCAGCGGCGACGGGTCAGCCGCCCGATTTTGGCACCAGCAGGGGGATGATACGGTCGGTTTCGGCAACGGCCGGCCGCCCGGCCCCGCTGTAGGGAATGCCGAGCGCGTCCCAGGTCTCGACCAGCGCACCTTGCAATTCCATGATCAACTGGTCGGTATGGAATGGCGTCGGCGTAATGCGCAGCCGCTCGGTGCCGCGCGGCACGGTCGGGTAGTTGATCGGCTGGATATAGATGCCGTGGACACCGAGCAGGCGGTCGGTGGCCATCTTGCACAGTTCCGGATCGCCGACCAGGATCGGCACGATATGGGTGCTCGACGCCATCACCGGCAGGCCGGCGGCGGCGAGGATATGCTTGGTGCGCGCGGCCTGAAGCTGTTGCGCGTCACGCTCCGCCTGCGAAGCCTTAAGGTGGCGGATGGCGGCGGTCGCGGCGGCGGCAATGGCCGGCGGCAGCGCCGTGGTGAAGATGAAGCCCGGCGCGTAGGAGCGCACGGCATCGATCACCGCCCTGGTGCCGGTAATGTAGCCGCCCAGCGTGCCGAACGCCTTGGCCAGCGTGCCCTCGATGATGTCGATGCGGTCGGCCAGTCCCTCGCGCTCGGTGATGCCGCCGCCGCGCGGCCCGTACATGCCCACCGCATGGACCTCGTCGATATAGGTCATGGCGTTGTACTTGTCGGCGAGGTCGGCGATTTCCCTGATCGGCGCGATGTCGCCGTCCATCGAATAGACGCTCTCGAAGACGATCAGCTTGGCACGCTCGCGGCCCGCCGCCTGCAAAAGGCTCTCCAGATGCGCGACGTCGTTGTGGCGGAAGATCTTCTTCTCGGCGCCGGAGCGGCGCACGCCCTCGATCATCGAGGCGTGGTTCAGTTCGTCCGAGATGATCAGGCAATTAGGCAGAAGCCGCGCGATGGTCGAGATCGAAGCCTCGTTGGAAACGAAACCGGAAGTAAAGGCCAGGCCCGCTTCCTTGCCATGCAGGTCGGCGAGTTCATGTTCCAGTTCGACAAGCGGATTGCTGGTGCCGGAGATATTGCGGGTGCCGCCGGCACCCGAACCCATGCGGCCGGCCGCGTTCTGGAAGGCGGCGATCACGTCGGGATGCTGCCCCATGCCGAGATAGTCGTTGGAGCACCAGACGGTGATTTCCTGTGCGCGTCCGTTGGCGCGCCAGATCGCTCTCGGGAATTTTCCGACGATGCGCTCGAGATCGGCGAAGACCCGGTAGCGCCGCTCCGCGTGGAGCTGGTCGATGGCATCCTCGAAGAACCGCTGGTAATTCATGCTGACGTCCTGGATTTTTGCGCGGATCATAGCCACTGCCCGTTTCTGCGTCCACCGGACCCGTTTGGTCAAAATGCCACGCCTTTGCCATCTTATAAATGGCCATATTGAAGGGCTTCTTCCTTGCGCTGGAACAACTTGTATAAGGTAGCGCGTCGGTTTTTTTGACGCGCTGGGTTCCGATTTTAGGCGTTTCGCGCGGCCATGGCAGCCTCGTGAAGTTTGATACAGTTTTAAGCGTGAGAGGGCATTTGCAGCGATGACGGTTCTGGTGACGGGCGGCGCCGGCTATATCGGCAGCCATATGGTCTGGGAATTGCTGGAGGCCGGCGAAGAAGTGGTCGTGCTCGACCGGCTCTCGACCGGCTTCGAATGGGCGGTGGCGCCCGAAGCCGAACTGGTGGTCGGCGACATCGCCGACAAGGAACTGACGGCGCGCATCATTCGCGAGAAAGGCGTCGACGCGATCATCCATTTCGCCGGCTCGATCGTGGTACCGGAATCGGTCGCCGAGCCGCTCGCCTATTACGAGAACAACACCTGCAAGACGCGCGCGCTGATCGAAACCGCGGTGCGCGAAGGCGTGCCCAATTTCATCTTTTCCTCGACCGCCGCCGTCTATGGCGGCGCGGGACTGGAACCGGTGCGCGAGGATGCAGCCCTATCGCCGGAATCGCCCTACGGCCTGTCCAAGCTGATGAGCGAGTGGATGCTGCGCGATGCGGCCGCCGCGCACGGTCTGCATTACACGGCGCTGCGCTATTTCAACGTCGCCGGTGCCGACCCGAAAGGGCGCACCGGCCAGTCGACACCGGGCGCCACGCATCTGATCAAGGTCGCCTGCGAGACAGCACTTGGAAAGCGCGCCTCGATGCAGGTGTTCGGCACCGACTATCCGACGCCGGACGGCACCTGCATGCGCGACTACATCCATGTCAGCGACCTGGCGGCAGCGCACCGACTCGCCTTGCAGCGGCTGCGCGAAGGTGGAGCGAACATGGTGGCCAATTGCGGCTACGGCCACGGCTATTCGGTGCTGGAAGTCATCGAAAGCGTGCGCCGCGTGTTCGGCCACGATTTCGAAGTCGTCACCGGCGAGCGTCGTGCCGGCGACGCGGCGGCGGTGGTCGCCAATTCCGATCTCGCGCGGCGTGAACTCGGCTGGCAGCCAAAGCTCGACGATCTCGACGGGATCGTCACCGATGCGCTTTCGTGGGAGCGCATCCTGACGACCAAGAACTCCACACGCGGCGATTGACACGCAAAGCTCCTGCTTCCATCAGATGGATGGGAGCTTTTGAGTGACAGCATGAAAATCCTTGTTCTGGGCGCGGGCGTGGTCGGCACGGCAGCCGCCTATTATCTGGCGAAGGACGGCCATGAGGTGACCGTCGTCGAGCGGCACACCATGGCCGCGCGCGGCACCAGTTATTCCAACGCGGGACTGGTCTCGCCGGGCGATGCCACGGCATGGGCCTCGCCAGCCGCGCTTAAGACGTTCGTGCGCGGCATCTTCAACCACGAACTAGGCATCAGGGTCAGGCTCAGGCCCGATCCCTATCTGCTCGCCTGGAGCCTGCGTTTCCTGCGCCAGTGCACCACCGCGCGCATGCGCGCCAATACCGACGTGAAGATTCGCATGGCGCTCTATTCGCGCCAGTGCATCAACGCGCTGTCGGCCGACACCGGCATCGGCTATGACGAGCGCAAGAAGGGCATCCTCTACTTCTTCCGCTCGCAGCAAAGCCTTGACGCCGGCGCCGAGAACTATCGCTATCTGGCGAAGCATGGGCTGGACATAGAAGTGGTCGACCGCGACCGGCTGGTGCAACTGGAACCGGGTCTCGCCGATTCCAGGGCCGGTATCGCCGGCGGCGTCTATTCGCCGATGGACCAGACCGGCGACTCACGGCAATTCGTCGAAGCGCTCGCCGCCTACGCCGCGGAAAAGCTCGGCGTGACGTTTCTCTACAATACCACGGTCGAGGGTTTCGATATCGAGGGCGACCGCGTGCGCGCCGTAAAAACCTCAGCCGGCCCGATGACGGGCGATGCGGTCGTCTTGTCGATGGGGCCGGAGAGCGGCCTGCTCGGCCGCCGCTATGGCGTCGACCTGCCGGTCTACCCCGTCAAGGGCTACACCGCGACCATCCCGCTGGAAGACCCGGCGCTCGGGCCCACCATGGGCGGCGCCGACGAGGACAGTTTCGTCGCCTATTCGCGCCTCGGCGACCGGCTGAGGCTCACCTCCACGGCCGAGTTCACCGGATTCGACCGCAGCTTCAGGCCGAGGGATTTTTCCACCCTGTTCAGGGCGGGCCATGAACTTTTCCCCGGCGCGTTCGACGAGAAAAAGGCCGAGCTGTGGGCCGGTTTGCGGCCGATGATGCCGAATTCCGTTCCGGTATTCGGGCAGGCGCGATTCAAGAACCTCTATCTCGACACCGGCCACGGCCATCTCGGCTGGACCATGGCCGCCGGCTCCGGAAAATTCCTTGCCGACCTGGTTGCCGGCCGCAAGCCGGAGATCGACCCGCAGGGACTGCTTTATCGAGGCTAGGCCTACACGGCTTCCCAGCCGTCCTTGTCGCCGGCGCGGAAGATGGCGTCGATGACCTTCTGGTTGAGCACCGATTCTTCCAGCGTGAAGACGCGGTCCTTGCCGCCAAGGGCGGCGCGCGCGAACGCCTCGACCTCCAGCCGGTATTGCTGCGTACCGGGATAGCGGAAAACCTGTGCCTGGCTGTGCTTCTGGTCGTGTAGTTCGATGCGGTGATGGTCGTAGAGCCCGGCGTTGAAGGGTGAGAAAACCTCGATAAAACCCTCCTCTCCATGGAACACCATGGTCTGGCGCGCCGCCATCTGCGTCGACAGGTAGAAGGAAAGCTCGAAATCGCCAAAATCGGCGCGGATCGAGGAATAGATATCGGTGCCGAATTTTGTGTCGCGCTCGATCGTCGCCTGCACGCGAACCGGCTCGCTACCCGTGGCGAAGCGCGTCGAAACGGTCGGATAGACGCCGATGTCGGGCAGCGCGCCGCCGCCGAGATCGAGCTTGTTACGCATATTGTCCGGATCGACGTTGTAGTAGGAGAACGCGCCCTGCACGTGGCGCAGCCGGCCGATGGCCCCCTCGGCGATCAGGTCGCGCACCTTGATCCATTGCGGGTGGTAGACCACCATGAAGGCTTCGCAGACGAGCACCTTCTTCGCATCGCGCAGTTTGATCAGCGGCAGGATATCGCTGGCATCGAGCGCCAGCGGCTTTTCCACCAGCACATGCTTTCCGGCTTCGATGGCCTTGGCCGCCCATTCCACATGCTGCGAGGTCGGTAGCGGGATATAGACGCCGTCCACTTCCTTCGATGCAAGAAGCTCCTCATACGAACCGAAGGCATGGCGCGCACCAAAGCGTTCGCCAAGCGCCTGCGCTTTGGCAAGATCGCGGCTGGCGACGGCCGACAGAATGCCGTTGTCGGCCTCGACGATCGCCGGGATAAGATGGTCGCGTGCGATCTTGGCCGTCGATAAAACACCCCAGCGGAACATCGTGCACCCTTTCCAAATCGTGACGCCGCGAAGCTTTGCCCGAAAAGGCGGACTGTGCCAAGGTCGGGGCCAACTTTGGAGCGAATCCGATCCTCCTGTCGCAAGGCGGCCGCCCGCCTGCCGATCATAGCAAGGAATACACCCATGAAAGCGCGCAAGCTTGGAACCGAACTGACCGTCTTTCCCGTCGGGCTGGGCTGCATGGGCATGAGCCACGCCTATGGTGGGCAGGAGGAGGCCGAGGCGATCAGGACGCTGCACCGTGCCGTCGAACTCGGCGTGAATTTTTTCGACACGGCCGAGGTCTATGGCCCCCACACCAATGAAATCCTGGTCGGCAAGGGTTTGCGCCCGCTACGCGACAAGGTGAACATCGCCACCAAATTCGGCTTCAACGTGGTCGAGACGCCGGAAGGCCCGAAGACGCTGCCCGGCCTCAACAGCAAGCCCGGCCATGCGCGCGCCGTCGCCGAGGCGTCGCTTAAGCGGCTCGGCATTGAGGTGATCGACCTGTTCTACCAGCACCGGGTCGATCCTGAAGTGCCGATCGAGGAGACGGTCGGCGAAATGGGCGAACTGGTACGCGAAGGCAAGGTACGCGCGCTTGGCCTCTCCGAAGTCAGCACAGCCACGCTGCGCAGGGCGCATGGCGTGCATCCCATCGCGGCGGTACAGAGCGAATATTCGCTTTGGACCCGCGACCCTGAAGCCGGCATGCTGGATGCGTGCCGGGAACTGGGCGTCGGCTTCGTGCCGTTCAGCCCGCTGGGGCGCGGCTTTCTGGCGGGGGCGATCAGGTCCGCCGATCAGCTTGGCGAAAAGGATTTCCGCCGCGGCCTGCCGCGCTTCGAGGCGGAAAACATCGAGCGGAATCTGGCGGCGGTGGCCCGGCTGGAGAAGCTTGCCGCCGACAAGGGGGCAAGTGCGGCGCAACTGGCGCTGGCCTGGGTGCTCGCTCAAGGGGATTTCATCGTGCCGATCCCCGGTTCACGAAAGATCGTCAATCTGGAGCAGAACGTGGCGGCCGCCGGTATTGCGCTGGATGCTGCCGAACTCGCCGAAATCGGCGGCCTGATCACGCCGGACCAGATCGCCGGCCCGCGCTATGGCGAAGCCGCCATGGCGCAGACCAACATGTAGGCTGAGCAAGAGACAGCCTCATTTGCGTCATTCCGGGGCCGCGCAACGGAACCCGGAATGACAGCCTGCATGTCTACCCCCGCAGCACGCCGCCGGTCTGTTTCTGCACGTTGTCGACGATGCGCCTGGCGAGCGCGTCGAAGTCCTCGTCAGTCAGCGTCTTTTCGAGCGGCTGGATCGAAACCTCGATGGCGATGGACTTCTTGTCCGCACCAAGCGAGGCGCCTTCGAACACGTCGAAGACGTTGACGCCGGTGATCAGCTTCTTGTCGGCTCCAAGCGCCGCCTTGGTCAGCGTACCGGCCTCGATTTCCTTACCGACGACGAAGGCGAAGTCGCGTTTCACCGCCTGGAAGGCGGATAGATCGAGCCTCGGCTTGGTTCGCGTCGGCTTGGCCTTCGGCTCGGGCAAGGCATCGACGAACACTTCGAAACCGCACAGGGGGCCGGAGACGTCCAACCCTTCCAGGGTCCTGGGATGGAATTCGCCGAAATGGCCGAGCACCAGTTTCGGCCCAAGCTTGATCACGCCTGAACGGCCGGGATGATACCAGCCGGGCGCGCCGGTTTCGATCTGCAACCGGTCCACCGGTGCGCCGCAGGCTTCAAGCGCGGCGATGGCATCGGCCTTGGCGTCGAACACGCCGACGGCAGCCATGTTGCTGGCCCAGCTGCGGCCGGAGCCTTCCAGCTTTGCTGTGCCACGCCGCACGCCGGCGGCGACGCGGCGCTGGCTTTCCGGCACGTCGCCCTCATAGGTGCCCGACACTTCGAACAGGGCGACGTCGCCAATGCCCTTGTCGGCGTTGCGCTGGGCGGCGGCGATCAGCCCCGGCAGCAGCGAGGGCCGCATGTCGGACATGTCGGCGGCAATCGGATTGGCAAGTTTCAGGCTCCCCTGCCCGCCGCCGAACAGTTCCGCATGCCGCGCCGGAATGAACGACCAGGTGATGGCCTCCATCATGCCACGCACGGCCAGCGCCCGGCGCGCCGCGCGGGTGCGAATCTGCAACGGGGTGAGGATTTTGCCGTTGACGGCGTCGTGGCTTGCGAGCGGCGCAGGCGCGATAGCGTCGACGCCGTGGATGCGCATAACTTCCTCGACCAGATCGGCCTTGCCGTCGACATCCGGCCGCCAGGACGGCACCGCGACCTCGACTACCTCGCCCGAGCCTTTCGGCTGGAAGCCGAGCCGGACAAGAATGTCGAGGCTGGTTTGGCCCGGCACGTCGAGGCCGGTCAGACGCTTCACTTCCGACAGCGGGAACGAGACGATTTTCGGCGTATGCCCGGCATAGCCGACGACTTCGTTCTCGCTCGGGCTGCCGCCGCACAGGTCGAGCACCAGCCTGGTCGCCAGTTCCAGCCCCGGTACCATGAACTCCGGATCGACGCCGCGCTCGAAGCGGTAACGCGCATCGGTGATGATACCCAGCGCGCGGCCGGTTCGAGCGGTGGTGATCGGGTCCCACAGCGCGGATTCAATGAGAACGTCGGTCGTGTTCTCGTCGCAGCCGGAATGCTCGCCGCCCATGACGCCGGCGATGGATTCCACGCCATTATTGTCGGCAATCGCGCACATTTCGGGTGTCAGCGTGTATTCGCGACCGTCCAACGCCGGTATCTTTTCGCCGTCGCGTGCGCGGCGTACCGTCAGATTGCCGGCAACTTTCTTCGCATCGAATACGTGCAGCGGCCGACCACGGTCGAAGGTGACGTAGTTGGTGATATCGACCAGCGCGCTGATGGGCCTGAGGCCGATGGCGATCAGACGCTGCTGCATCCATTTCGGCGACGGTCCATTCTTGACTCCGCGCACCAACCTGAGCGCGAAGCCCGGACACAGGTCCGGTGCTTCGATGACGACCTTGACCGGGCATTCGCCCTTGCCAACAACCGGCTCGATCGGTGCGCTCTTGAGCCGACCGAGGCCGGAAGCGGCGAGATCGCGGGCGATGCCGTGAACGCCCGTCGCGTCGGGATGGTTCGGCGTCAGATTGATGTCGATGACCGGATCGTCGAGATGGGCGTAAGTGGCGAAGCTGGCGCCCACCGGCGCATCGGTGGGCAGATCGATGATGCCGTTGTGTTCGTCGGAAATCTCAAGCTCGCGCTCTGAACACATCATGCCGTGGCTTTCCACGCCCCTGATCTTACCGACCGAGAGCGTCACGTCGATGCCGGGAACGTAGGTGCCGGGGGCTGCGAAGGCGCCGACCAGTCCGGCGCGCGCATTGGGCGCGCCACACACCACCTGCACCGGCGGCTTGCCATTGCCGGTATCGACGGTCAGCACCCGCAGCCGATCTGCGTCGGGGTGCTGCACGGCCGTCAACACCTTGGCGATGACGAAGGGTTTCAGCGCAGCCTTGTCGTCGACGGATTCGACTTCGAGGCCGATGGAGGTCAGCCGCTCGACGATTTCATCGAGCGAGGCGTCGGTTTCAAGGTGATCCTTGAGCCAGGAGAGGGTGAATTTCATTTTCTTTCTCCTGCCTTACGAACTCAACCCGCCGAACAGCGTCGGCATGTCGAGCGGGCGGAAGCCGTAGTGCGACAGCCAGCGCACGTCGGCGTCGAAGAAGGCACGCAGGTCCGGCATGCCGTATTTCAGCATGGCGATGCGGTCGATGCCCATGCCCCAGGCAAAGCCCTGATATTCGTCGGGGTCCAGTCCGCCGGCACGCAACACGTTGGGATGCACCATGCCGCAGCCGAGGATTTCCATCCAGTCGTTGCCCTCGCCGAAGCGCACTTCGCCGGGCCGTGAGCGGTCGCACTGGATGTCCACTTCGAGGCTTGGCTCTGTGAACGGGAAGTAGGACGGGCGAAACCGCATCTTCACCTGCGGCACTTCAAAGAACGCCTTGCAGAACTCTTCCAGCACCCATTTCATGTTGGCGACATTAGCGGTCTTGTCGACCACCAGCCCCTCGACCTGATGGAACATCGGCGAATGGGTGGCATCCGAATCCTGCCGGTAGGTCTTTCCCGGAATGACGATGCGGATCGGTGGCTTTTGCGCTTCCATGGTGCGTATCTGCACCGGCGAGGTGTGCGTGCGCAGCACCTTGCGCTCGCCCTTCTCGTCGGGCTGGAAGAAGAAGGTATCGTGCATTTCGCGGGCCGGGTGGCCTTCGGGGAAATTCAGCGCGGTGAAATTGTAGTGGTCGGTCTCGATGTCCGGCCCCTCGGCGATAGAAAAGCCCATGTCGCCGAAGATGGCCGCGATCTCGTCGATAACCTGGCTGATCGGGTGGATGCGGCCACGCTCGGCAGGCGACTGACGCACCGGCAAGGTGACGTCGACCTTCTCGGCGGCAAGCCGCGCCGTGATCGCCAAGTCCTTCAGCGCGACCTTGCGCTCGGTCAGCGCCTCGGCGATGCGATTCCTGAGGCCGTTGATCGCCGGACCCTTTGTCTGGCGCTCTTCCGGTGTCATCGAACCCAGCGTCTTGAGCAGTTCCGAGACGGAGCCTTTCTTACCCAGCGCCGAGACCCGCACGGCCTCGATGGCCGGTTCGTCGGCGGCTGCGGCAATGTCGGCCAACAGCGAACTTTCCAGGGCTTCAAGATTTCCGACGTTGGCGTCCACGGCTAATTCTCTCGTTCCGGCGTCTGGTGCCGTTCTGGTTACAGATTGGAACCATTTTGGTTACATTGGCGGCAAAGAAAAAACCGCGCCAGCCGTGCCAGCGCGGTTTTCCCAAATCAAGTATCCAAGAATGCTTGGGAAGGCGCTAGC
>JBARYG010000198.1:0-3538 GCA_049647745.1 Mesorhizobium sp. | reverse complement strand
TCGGCGGCCCGGTAGGCGCGGCAGTCGGCGGAGCGGTCGGCGGCGTGGCCGGCGGTGCGACAGGCTCGATCATCGCGCCGCCCGAGACGGTCCGCACCTACGTCACGACGCACGAAACCGCGCCGGTTTATCTCGACGGCGAGGTGGTGACGGGCGCAGCCTTGCCCGACACCGTCGAACTGCATCAGATTCCCGATTACCAGTACCGCTATGTAAACGTGAACGGGCAACCGGTCTTCGTCGAGCCGCAGAGCCGCAAGATCGTCTATGTGATGCGTTAATTACCTGAACCGCCGGCCTCTTGGCCGGCGGTTCAGTACAGCGGCTCCGTAAACAGCGTCTTGTCGCCGTCCATCAGCGCCTTGATCTGCGCGGTGCCGTCTTTTCCTATCGCGGCGCGGATACCGAACGGCCTGACCCGCATATCGTTCTGGATCGCCATGCCCTCGCCTTCCGGCAGATAGAAGCGCTCGATGCCGTAATCGGGCGAAACGGTTGCCTCCGGGTCGGATGAAATATCCCAGCCAGCGAAAACATGGCCGACAATATCCGCCTCGTCGGGACCGGCTTCATCCGGGGCCTTGTCGAGCCAGGCGGTGAGCGGGCGCCAGTAACCATCCGCGCCCTTCTTCAGCCGGACCACGATCGGCCCGTCATGGCTGGCGTTCTGGCCAGCCGGCATATTGGCGATCAGCTTCACCGGAATGCGGGAGATGTCGTAGCTCAGGTAGATGAAGTCGCCGCGCAGCAGGTCGCGCGGATCCACCGGCTCGACTTTCAGCAGCACTTCCTTGCC
Organism: Mesorhizobium sp.; assembly: GCA_049647745.1. Taxonomy (GTDB): domain Bacteria; phylum Pseudomonadota; class Alphaproteobacteria; order Rhizobiales; family Rhizobiaceae; genus Mesorhizobium. Next base: position 2,742 of record JBARYG010000198.1, on the reverse strand, counting down.
GTTGCGCAGGATCGCCGCCCGCCCGGCGATGACCCAGCTCAGGAACCCGATCTGGACAAGCGCCAGCAGCAGCGCGGAAACAATCAGCCTCTTGCCGGTCATCATGCGGCGGCTCCCTTCCCGGAGGGTGTTTTGTTCATGCGCTTTTCAATGCGGATGATGGCAAACGCCAGGACAGCGAGGATCACGGCAGCGGCAAGGAAGAATCCGGCCGTGTCCAGCATCGTTTCCATGGTGACGGCATAGATCAGGCAGAGTTCCAGCGCGAAACCGACATAGGCGAGCCAGCGCAAGCCACGGCTGTCGCGCCCCGCCAGCACGATCGAAGCGGCAATGCCGGCCAGCGTCACGGCGGCGGCGACGGCAAAACCGCCCCCGTCGATCCGTTCGAACTGGATCATCGCCATTCCGGTGAGGAAGCCGATGAGCGCATGAAGCGGCAGACGCCCGCCCAGTCGGACGATTTTGTCGACCGGCCCCGGTGCAAGGGCGGCAATGGCGAATATGCCGGCGCTGATCGCGGCCAGCACGGCCGCTATGCCGGCCGTATCGTGATCCACGGCGAGCGTGGCGGTGTAGAAAATCAGCGACAATATAATGAGATGACGTGCCGGCTGGCTGCGGGTCCAGAAGGACAGGCCAAACAGGACGAGCGAGGCCGCCACGAAAAACTGCGGAACACCCAGACCGCGGAAGATATCGAAACTGCCGACAAGCGACAGCACGAGCCAGGCATCGGCGATGCCTACGGCCGCCACCGTCAGGGGGCTCGACCGCAACACCAGCGCGGCCAGCGCGGTGCTAGCGCCCCAGGTGACCATGGCCGAGGCCTCGTCGCCCGAAAGATGGTACATCTGGCCGATCAGGGCGATGGAGCCACCAAACGCCGCGGCCGCAACGATCCACAACGCCTCGCCGATGGCGGCATGATCGCGCGTCTTCAGCACCGCACCGCCGACGTAACCGCCAAGGATAAGGGCGAACAGCATGGCAACCCGCGCGATGCGCGGAAACGCTTCCCAGTTGGCGGCGACGAAAATGAGAATGGCGGCGCCGAACAATAGGGCAGCCATCATCGCCAGGATCGAACCGAAGCTCAGCGAGCGACGCTCGTTTTCCTCGACGTCGCGAACCAGCAGGTCTGCCGTGGCGGCATCAACGAGCCCCGCCTCAGCCCACCGCGCGATGTCCTTGCGGATACGTGTCGAATAGCCAGCCATCCGAACCGTCTCCCATTTTAGCGTTTATGAGCCGAGCCGTATAAACCCTTGACCCAGCGTCACTTTCGGATTCGGGCGGCATTGTGTCACAACTAAGTGACTTTTGCCATGCTGCATTGCACAATTGCATTGCTGCTATGCAGCGATGGCACTTCCAAACCGATTAGATCGGGCCTATCTAAGCGTCACACAGAACGACGGAATGGTCCGAAGAAAGACGAAACGAGAAATATCATGAACTTGATCCGCAACTACCGCAACTGGCGCCGCTACCGGGAAACCGTGACCGAGCTGAGCCGCCTGTCGAACCGCGAGCTTACCGACCTCGGCATCAGCCGCAGCGACATCTACTCGGTCGCCCGCAAGTCCCTCTAATTCTTTCGGACCGGCAACGGTCCGTACCTTGAGAAGAGAACGACGATGAACCTGATCCGCAACTATCGTAACTGGCGCGCTTACCGCGACACGGTCAACGAGCTGGGTCGCCTTTCGAACCGTCAGCTTTCAGACCTCGGCATCAACCGTGGCGAGATCGCTGCCATCGCCCGCCGGGCGATCTAAGGAATTTCGTCAGGGTCGACCTCCTCCCCGACCCTGGCGGATACGGACAGCCTTTACCTCCTCCCAGAGGCTGTCCAGCAAAACGGCGCCCGCCGCACCTCCTCCCGCGGCGGGCGTTGTTTCCCGAAAGGAAATCGCCTCCTTTTCAAGAGCGATACGGAATTTCGCCAAAGCCGACCTCCTCCCCGGCAATGGCGAATAGGCCGACCTTCACCTCCTCCCGAGGGTTGGCCCCCAAAACGACACCCGCCGGTCCTCCCCCGGCGGGTGTTGTCGTTTAAGGGGCCTGCACGGCACCGATTGCAATCGTCCGATCAAGCGACTATCTCGCACCCTCATGAGCATCAAACCCATTCACGTCATCGGCGGCGGCCTCGCAGGCTCCGAAGCGGCATGGCAGGCGGCGCAGGCCGGCGTGCCGGTCATCCTGCATGAGATGCGGCCGGTTCGTGGCACCGACGCGCACAAGACGGACGGCCTGGCCGAACTCGTCTGTTCCAACTCCTTCCGTTCCGACGATGCCGCGACCAATGCGGTCGGGCTGCTGCACGCCGAGATGCGGCTTGCCGGCTCGCTGATCATGGCGGCGGGCGATGCCCATCAGGTGCCGGCCGGCGGCGCGCTGGCGGTGGATCGCGACGGCTTTTCCCAGGCCGTCACGGAAAAGCTCGAGGCCCATCCGCTCATCGGCATCGTGCGCGAGGAAGTGGCCGGCCTACCGCCCGCGGACTGGGATCAGGCCATCATCGCCACCGGCCCGCTGACCGCGCCTTCGCTTGCGGCGTCGATCGCGGAGGCGACCGGCGCCGATGCCCTGGCCTTCTTCGATGCCATCGCGCCTATCGTGCATTTCGATTCGATCGACATGGATATCTGCTGGTTCCAGTCGCGCTACGACAAGGTCGGCCCCGGCGGCACCGGCAAGGACTACATCAACTGCCCGATGGACAAGGAGCAGTAC
>JBARYG010000197.1:0-1749 GCA_049647745.1 Mesorhizobium sp. | reverse complement strand
ATCGCGAGGGATTCCACTGATGGTGGGTTTGTGATTCACTTCCTTATGGAGGTGATTTGCGATGCCTAAGCCCTATTCGCTCGATCTGCGTGAACGGGTTGTTCGGTTTGTGGAAGCGGGTCGCTCGCGGCACGCGGCTGCGGCGCATTTCGGGGTGTCGGTTTCGTTCGTCGTCATCCTGATGAGGATCTACCGGGTGACCGGAAGCCTGGTGCCCAAGCGCAGCGGTGGTCGCCGTCATTCCAAGCTCGACCCGCATCGCGCGTTTCTGTCGGGCCGCGTGGCGGAGAAAGACGACATCACCATGCCGGAGCTGGCGGCCGAACTGGCTGCTGCCACCGGCGTCGAGGTGGCACCCGCCTCGATCTCGCGTTGGTTGATCAGGAATGGCTACAGCTTCAAAAAAACGCTTCTGGCCAGCGAGCAAGATCGTCCCGACGTCAGCAAGGCGCGGCGAGAATGGCAGGCCAGGCGCCAGCCGCGGATGCGACTTGAGCCGCATAGGCTGGTGTTCATCGATGAGACCGGAACCACGACGAAGATGACGCGCCTGCGCGGGCGTTGTCGAAAGGGTCGGCGGCTGCGCTCGAAAGCGCCGTTCGGGCATTGGAAGACGCAGACTTTCATCGCTGGGCTGCGCTGTCATGGGCTCACCGCACCCTTTGTCGTCGATGCCCCCATGAACCGGCGCATCTTCGAAACCTATGTCGAGACACAGCTCGCCCCGACGCTGGCAAAGGGCGACGTTGTCATCCTCGACAACCTCGCAGCCCACAAAAGCCCGGCCGCCGAGGCGGCAATCCGGGCAAAGGGAGCATGGGTTCTCTTCCTGCCGCCCTACAGTCCCGATCTCAACCCGATCGAAATGGCCTTCTCCAAGCTCAAGGCGCACCTGCGTGCAAGGGCCATCCGAACCATCGATGCCCTTTGGCGCGCCATCGGCGACATCTGCGAACTCTTCTCACCAACAGAGTGCAGAAACTACTTCAATGCCGCAGGATATGGACTCACATGAAAGTCCGCCGCTCTAACTTCAGCGGCGCGGGGTTGGCGCCGACCATGACGATCCGAAGCGCGTTGATCTCCTCCAGCAGCCGGCGGCGCTGGAACAGCGGATGCGCCTTGGGCAGGCGCGGCTCGCCGGGAACCAGCGTGCAGGTGCCGATCTTAGGCTCCTTCAGCGGCCGCTGGTGGAAGATGATCTCGAAGAGGCGTTTCTCGTTCTCAGGCGTCAGCGCCGCGGGATGGCGCGGCGCTTGCCGCTCCCAGATCAGGCGGAACTCGTCCTCCAGCATCTGGCGGTCCGGATAGAAGTCGTAGCCGTCGCCGCGCGCGCCTTCCCCGGTTTCGGGGCGCAGCCTCGTGCGAACGCTCTTGATCGTGTTCGGATCGGTCGAGGCCGCGCGCAGGCCGAGCAGATAGTCGCCAAAAGTCTCGGCGCCGGCGTCGCGCGTGGCTTCTTGCAGTCGGGCCACGCCCACCCTGATTTTGCCGCTGCCGTCGTTGTTGCCGCGATCGACTTTCCTGTTGCTCTTGAAGTCGCGCCGCTGGTTGAGGTGGAACAGCGCGCGCCCGACATGATGCAGCGGCAGCTTTCCCCGCAAAGCCATGGCGCGCAGTTCGAACGGATCGAGCCCGTCCAGTGCCTGGCGCTCCGCCTTGTCGGCCGGGAACAGGCCCGCCAGGGTCAGATGCTTCAGAAGCGCGGCCCGTCTCTGTTTGAAGCGGTCGCGGCGCCGGCGCATGGCG
>JBARYG010000196.1:0-43712 GCA_049647745.1 Mesorhizobium sp. | reverse complement strand
CGGCCAGACGTTCCTTCACCCGGTCACGATGGCTTTCCAGCAGCTCGCGGCGCTGTGAGAAGGTCTGGTCGCCACGCTCTGCCATTTCGGCATAGCGCAGCATGTCCCGGATCGGCATGTCGGTGGTTTTCAGCCTTCCGAGAAACTCGATCCAGGTGAGGATGGAGACGTCGTAGTCCCGCTGCCCTGACCGATCCCGGTCTGCATATGGCAGCAGCCCGATCCGCTCATAATAGCGCAGCGTATGGGCCGAAAGCCCGGACTTTTTTGCTAAATTTCCGATCTTCATGACACCTGTTTCCGTCACGACATGAGGAAGGCTACGGCTTCGAGTGCACTCTAAGTCAAGGGCATTATTGGAAGAAAAACGGCAGCTATGAGAAAATTGCGGAGAGCGAATTCCGCTTAGTTCCATACGGTCAGTTGGCTTCCCGGCCGGTCGCGCGTGGCGAGCGGCCTTTCTGTTCAATGTACCGATCGGGATCGTCGTCATCATACTGACGTTATCCGCTCCGCCGGAAGAGGGTCCCTTCCGGCATTGATGCTCCGGGAATGATTTTGGCCCTTTCGAACCTGTCGCTGCGAAAGACCGTTCCAAAGGAACCTTTTGACCGAAGCGGTTCATAGTCTTGGCAGGCAAATGGGAGGGAGAGGCCAGCCCTGCTGCGTCGGAGCAGGGCCGGTTTGTCAGTTTCAGGCTGTTTCCCTTGCCGTGCTGGTCTAGATTGCTGCCTTAAGGGCAACCCTGGAAGACTACGGCGGCGATGATGCGGCACCTGACCACCATCGGCTTTGATGCGGACGACACGCTTTGGCAGAACGAACAGTTCTTCCGCATGACGGAAAAGCGTTTCGTCGAAATGCTGGGTGCCTACGCCGACGAAAGCGATATTTTGCGTGGCCTGCTGGAGGCTGAAAGACGAAACCTCGCGGCGTATGGCTTCGGCATCAAGGGGTTTACCCTGTCGATGATCGAAACCGCGGTCGAGGTCACCAAGGGCCGGGTCCCTGCCTCGACGATTGCCGATATCCTGGACGCCGGCCGGGAAATGCTGCGTCATCCGGTCGTTACCTTGCCGCATGCCCGCGAGACGCTTGAACGACTCGCAGGCGGGTATCGCCTCGTGCTCATCACCAAGGGCGATCTTTTCGACCAGGAACGCAAGCTGGCGCAATCGGGGCTCGGTGAATTTTTCGATGCGGTGGAAATCGTCAGCGACAAGCGCGCCGAGACCTATGCCCGCATTTTTGCGCAGCATGGCGAAGGGCCGGAGAAAAGCATGATGGTAGGAAATTCGTTGAAATCAGACGTCCTGCCAGCCATCGAGGCCGGCTGCTGGGGCGTCCATGTTCCCCATGAGTTGACCTGGGTACTGGATCATGCCGAGGCGCCGAGGGACGCCCCCCGTTTCCGCCAGGTCTCAGACCTTGGCGCCCTGTCTGCCATGCTCGCAACCCTTCGGTAGCGCACGATGGAGTGGCTATCGGCAAGCGGTCGAAGCCAGACGAGGTGGAAGGCTCGTCGCTTGAAAGCGATGGCCGGTTTTCGGGGCAGGACTGGCAAGCAAATAAAGGCGGAGCGGACCTGAAAGGCTGCGGTGTGCTCAGGCGCGCGCCAGCGTGATCAGACGCTCGACGACCGGTTGAAGCTTTTCAGGCGTGATCGGCTTGGCGACCACCACGTCGACGACTTCGGGCAAGCCAAGGCTGTGCGGCGTGCCTATACGGTTCGAAAGCAGGATCACCGCCGGCAATGTTCCACCCGCGCCGCGTCGGGCCGCCGCTACGGCCGGCATCAGGCAGTCGCATTCCTTGTTGTCGGCGCCGCCGTCGAGGATGATGGCGCCGGGAATGAGGGGCTGCAGCATTGTAGCGGCGGTTTCCGGCGACCCCACCATCGGCTGGAGGCCGGATCGCTCTACGATCTTCGCCATGACTATACGGTTGATGGGCGAGTTGGCGACGACCAGAACTTTCAGGAGGTCTATTTCAGGGACGGCGTCGCCATTTTGCTTCATGATCCGCCGTGCCATCCCCACTGCTCATCGCGCCCATGCTGGACGAACGATAAACGTCTTTCAATGCAGAGTTGCAATCACGGCGTAGATGCGCGAGCGCGCAATGACTGTCAAGCTGAAAAGTTTCTTTACGCGGTTTTGCCGCCAAGTCACTAAATTGCCCAGGCTATTCCTGTGCAGAAAGCCGCTAAAATGAAAAATACCTGCCGTGAAGCAAGTATTTTTCATTTTACTATATTTGGTCGAAAAAGTTCAGTTTCGACCTTGCGTGACGATTACGGGGATCAGCAGGTCGCCCCAGTTCCCGTCGCCGCCGTGGTGGCGCGCCGACCGTACCAATTCCACAGAGACGCCGGCCTCGACCGCCTTCATCACCGACTGGTTCAGCCTGTGCAGGTCGTTGGCCAGCATGCGCACGGCCGCCTGCTGGTCGGTTCCCATCGTCGTCGCCTGTTCTTCGGTGCGTTCCTTGACGCGGCTGATCGATGTCATTGTCGTCGTCTCCTTGGCGTTGTCTGTTTTGCCGGTTATTCGGCTGCCGGCCTGAACTGGGCCTGCTCGGTCGAGCCGTGCATGGCGTTGGTGGAGGATTTTCCGCCGGTAATGGCCATCGACACGGCGTCGAAGTAGCCGGTGCCGACCTCGCGTTGATGCTTGGTTGCCGTATAGCCATCGGCTTCCGCGGCGAATTCGGCGTCCTGCAGCACCGAATAGGCGGCCATCTGACGGTCCTTGTAGTCGCGGGCAAGCTCGAACATGCCGTAGTTGATCTGGTGGAAGCCGGCCAGCGTGATGAACTGGAACTTGTAGCCCATGGCCCCCAGTTCGCGCTGGAATTTGGCGATGGTCGCGTCGTCCAGATTCTTGCGCCAGTTGAAGGACGGCGAGCAGTTGTAGGCGAGCATCTTGTTCGGATAGTGCTTGCGGACGCCCTCCGCGAATTGCCTGGCATGCTCCAGATCCGGCGTCGACGTCTCCATCCAGATGAGATCGGCGTAGGGTGCATAGGCCACGGCGCGCGCGATGCCGGCCTCGATGCCGTTGCGGATCTGATAGAAGCCTTCCATGGTGCGGCCAGCGCTGTAGTCGACGAAGGGCTGGTCGCGTTCGTCGATGTCGGAGGTCAAGAGCTTCGCCGCTTCGGCGTCGGTGCGCGCCACCACCAGCGTCGGTGCTCCCATCACGTCGGCAGCAAGCCGCGCGGCGGTCAGGTTGCGGATATGCGCCGCTGTTGGGATGAGCACCTTGCCGCCCAGATGGCCGCACTTCTTCTCCGAAGCGAGCTGGTCCTCATAGTGGACGCCGGCGACGCCGGCCTCGATGAAGGCCTTCATGATCTCGAAGGCGTTGAGCGGGCCGCCGAAGCCGGCTTCCGCATCGGCCACGATCGGCGCGAACCAGGTGTCAACCGACAACCCCTTGCCTTCGGAAACCTCGATCTGATCGGCGCGCTGCAGCGTACGGTTGATGCGCTTGACGTGTTCGGGCGCGGCGTTGGCCGGGTAGAGCGACTGGTCGGGATACATGGCGCCCGCCGTATTGGCGTCGGCGGCGACCTGCCAGCCGGAAACGTAGATGGCCTTCAGCCCGGCGCGGACCTGCTGCATGGCCTGGTTGCCGGTCATGGCACCGAGCGCATTGACGAAATCCTCATCATGAATGAGCTTCCACAGCCGGTTGGCGCCGTTCTCGGCCAGCGTGTGCCTGATCTGGACCGAGCCGCGCAGCCGCTTCACGTCCTCCGGCGTATAGGGCCGCTCGATGCCGTCGAAGCGCCCTTCTGCCGCCGAGGGGACGAGGTTGTAAAAATCAGTCATGAAATGCTCCTGCAACGCTGCCAGTTAATTCGAACGACGCGACCTCGTGAGATCATCGTCGCGTTGATGTGTGACATGATTTACATTGCAGTGCGAATTAAGCGAGAATAATCCCGAAAAAGGTAATAGAATAAAGGAAAATCTGTGTTGCGTTTGACAAGGGAGCGCTGTAAATTTGTAAAATATGTAACAAGCTGGCTGGCCAATCTTGCGCGGCTGACTTGTAAATCGATGTCAAAGGTCAGTTATGGCTGAGCAGAAGATTTTCGTCGGGCCGCGCATTCGCCGCATCCGCAACGCCAAGGGGCTGACGCAGACGGCGATGGCCGAAGGGCTTGGCATTTCACCGTCCTACCTGAACCTGATTGAACGCAACCAGCGGCCGCTGACCGTGCAGCTGATCCTCAAGCTTGCTTCGATCTACCACGTCGAGCCGGAGGAATTGCAGGGTGATGCGGGAGGCGCGATGGCGGCGCTGAGGGAAGTATTTTCCGATCCGCTGCTTGCCGGGGAATTGCCGGGCGACCAGGAGATGATCGAGATTGCCGAGGCTGCGCCAAACGCTTCGGCTGCGGTGGTGAAGCTTTATCGGGCCTATCGCGAGCAGGCCGAGCGCCTTTCCGACCTGAACACCTTGCTGGCCAGCGAGGGCAGGTCGGCGGCGCTGTCGGGCGCGCGCCTGCCGATCGATGAAACGCATGAGGTGTTCGAACGTCGCGCCAACCATTTCCCCTCGCTGGAGGAGGAGGCGGAGGCGTTCAGTGTCGTGCTCGACCCCGGCGACGACCTGTTCAGTGCGCTGAAGCGCTGGCTGAAGCGCGAATACGGCATCGTCGTCAAGGTGCTGCCGGTGGCCACCATGCCCAACTGGCGCCGCCGTTATGACCGCCATTCGCAGCGCCTGTTCCTGTCGGAGCGACTGTCGCCCTTCGACCAGTTGCGCGAGGTAGCGATGGAAGCCTGCCTGATCCGCATGACGGTGGCCGTGGCGGCGCAAATCCAGGCACTGAAGTTTTCAACCGACGAGGCGCGGCGGCTTGCCCGCTTCGAACTGGGCCGCTATGCCGCGCACGCCCTGATGATGCCTTACCAGCCTTTTATGGCGGCGGCGCAGCGCGCTCGCTACGACGTTGATGTCCTGCGCTCGCGCTTCGGCGTTTCCTTCGAACAGGCGGCGAACCGGCTGACCATGCTGCAAAGGCAGGGCAGTGCCGGCGTGCCGTTCTTCCTGCTCGAGGTCGACAATGCCGGCAACCGATTCCGCAGGGCAGGCGCGCAGGGTTTCCCAGTCAGCCGCTTTGGCGGCGGCTGCCCCAAACTGCCGGTACACGCAGCCTTTACCCAGCCCGGTCAGATTTTCGTCGAGGCGGTGGAGATGCCTGATGGAGCGCAGTTCCTCTGCGTGGCCCGTACGCTCGAAGGTCCGCAGGGCGCCTTCAACGAACGGCCGAGGCGCACGGCTCTGCTTATCGGCTGCGATATCGGCTTCAAGGACGAGGTCGTTTATGGGGAGGCGTTGCCAGGCACCGCGCCGGGCGTCGCCGCCAAGGCCGGCCAGACCGTCGCCACGCCGGTGGGGCCTGCATGCCGGCTGTGTGAACGCATCGGCTGCCTGTCGCGGGCGGAACCGCCGGTTACGCGCCCGCTCGGCCTGGACGAGATGGTAACCGGTCTGTCAGCCTTCGACTTTCAGTGAGGGTACGGTGCGGGCCGATGCGGACAGGCACTCCCGCAAAAGGCCGGTGGAATAGCCGCGCGTGACGTGCGCCTGCGACCGGAAAGAGCCGTCCTTCATCAGCGCTGCGTGCAGCTTAGGCAGATTGTAGAAAGGCACACTCGGGTAGAGGTGATGCTCGATGTGAAAATTGATGTGATGCGGCGCAAAGAACATGCGCTCCCACAGATGCGGCAATACCGTGCGCGTGCCGCCCATCTCTCCTTCGTAATTCAACCCGCCGAAATGCTCGGCCACGCCGCGAACGTAGAGGAACATGAACAGAAGCGTGAAGAAGGGCACCAGCCAGTAGAGGAACACCAGCCGCCACATTCCCGTCACGGTGAAAAGCGCAAATAATGCCAGGTAGAATCCGCAACGCACCGCCCTGTAGGAGCGCGAGGCGGTGTTGTTCCTGTTAAGGCGCGGCAGGATCTGTCTCAGTTCGCGGACGGTGTTTACGGCAACGAGATAGCCGCCCAGTTGCAGCGCCAGCCGCCATGCCTGAAGCGGGAACATGAATGCCCCGTCGCCAAGCTTCGCAGCCCAGTCCGGGTCGGCTTCGGTGTTGGTATGCTGGTGGTGGGCAAGGTGATTCTGGCGATAGCTTTGCACCGTCGACAGGATCGGCCAGGCTATGAGGGCATCGCCCACCCAGTCGTTCAGCCGGCGGTTCCCGGCGATACGGTGGTGGGCGGCCTCGTGCATGAGAACGCCCAGCGCATGCATGCGCCCGGCAATTACCGCGACCGCGACCAGGTAGATCCAGACGCCGGGCAGCTGCCGGCTGGCGGTGATCGCGGCTGCGATCACCAGCCAGTCAAAGGCGAGCGCTGCCGCGCTACGCCAGGGCTGGAGTATCGAAAGCGACTTGACCAGCTTCGGATCGGAAAAATTGCTGCGGGTGCCTGTCATCTTGACCGACCATTCGCAAACGATCCTAGGCGGTCTTCCTTAATGCTTGCTCAACGGTTAGGGCAGTGCCAACCGTCTTCGCCGGCTGGATCACGCGGCATGCTCCAGCTTGTTCTACGCCCGTTGGGCAGGGATACATGGACCGTTGATTTTTCCGGCTTGCCGCCCGGCTCGAACAGGACGACGAGGCATGTCAGCGCCAACGCTTCAACATCAGATGGCAGCGCCGCTTGCTTCGTCAGGCGACGAGCGCAAGGGCTGGCTTCTGGTCTTCCTTTCGGCGCTGATGTGGAGTTTCGGTGGTGCCATCGCCCGTTTCATCGAGGCGCCCGATAGCTGGACCGTCATATTCTGGCGATCCATCTGGGCGGCAGCCTTCCTGATCGGCTTCATGGTCTGGCGCGACGGCTGGCGGGGCATGCTGAAGCTGTTTCGCCACATGGGCCTGCCCGGCATCGCCGTGGGAACCTGCTTTGCCACCGCGTCGATCGCTTTTGTCGTGGCGCTTGCCTACACCACCGTCGCCAACATTCTCCTGATGCAGGCAGGCGTGCCGCTTATCGCCGCCCTGCTCGCCTGGGCGCTGTTCGGCGAAAAGGTCTCGCGTACGACGTGGCTGGCGGTTGCCGCCGTCATCGCTGGCATTTCGATCATGGTCTCGGATTCCTTTCACACCACCATCTCGCCGGTCGGTAACGGCCTGGCGTTGCTGATCGCCTTTTCGCTTGCGATGGCCACTGTTCTCACCCGGCGTTATGCCAATGTGCGCATGACGCCGGCGACCTGTTTCGGCGCGGTTCTCGCGGCGGCGGTCGCGGCGTCTCTCACTTCCGACTTTGCGGTGTCGGGTCGTGACATGGACTTTCTGTTCGCTTTCGGCGTGGTCAATCTGGGGCTTGGGCTCGCCTTTTTCGCCACCGGCGCACGGCTTGTCCCCGCCGCTGTCGCGGCCTTGCTCGGTACGTTCGAGCCGCTGCTTGGGCCGATCTGGGTGTGGCTCATCCACTCCGAGGTACCGTCGACGCGCACCATTGCCGGTGGCGCGGTCGTCTTCGTCGCCTTGCTTGTCCATATCGCCCTGGAATTCAGGCGGCAGTCGCACCCCCGCCGCCCCGGCGTCACCGGTATGCCGTCCCCGAACTGACGCCGGCCCATCTGCCTCTGGATTGTCGGGTAAGCTCGCAATGGGCCCCCAGGGTTGTGGGCCATGCCGATTCGCGCTTGTCGCATGCCGGAAACCTCAATAGTCTGAGCCACATGTCCGGTGGTCTGGGGAGATCGCCGCACGGTAGGGCAACGTTATCAAGGGAGTTACCACATGATCGGCAAAGCGCTCCAGCTTTCCGCGGCCACGGCTCTGGTGGCATCGTTCACGTTCAGTGCGCAGGCCGAAGACCGCGTCGTCAATGTCTTCAACTGGTCCGATTACATCGACAGTTCGATCCTCAAGGATTTCACCAAGGAGACAGGTATCAAGGTCGTCTATGACGTCTACGATTCCAACGAGATCCTCGAAACCAAGCTTTTGGCCGGCGGCAGCGGCTATGACGTCGTCGTACCGACAGGCAGCTTCCTGGAGCGCCAGATCAAGGCCGGCGTATTCCAGAAGCTCGACAAATCCAAGCTCCCCAACATCAAGAACATGTGGGACATGGTGACCAAGCGCACCGATATTTTCGATCCGGGCAGCGAATATTCCATCAACTACATGTGGGGCACGGTCGGCATCGGCTACAACGTCGCCAAGATCAAGGAAGCGCTCGGCACCGACAAGATCGATAGCTGGGCTGCGGTGTTCGATCCGGCGCAGGCGGCCAAGCTCAAGGACTGCGGCATCAACTTCCTCGATTCGCCGACCGACATGATCCCGGTAACGCTGGCTTATCTTGGCCTGAACCCCGACAGCCACGATCCGGCTGATATCGCTAAGGCCGAGGAAGCGTTGCTGAAGGTGCGCCCGTTCGTTCGCAAATTCCACTCGTCCGAGTATATCAACGGTCTGGCCAATGGCGATATCTGCGTGGCAGTGGGTTATTCGGGCGACGTCTTCCAGGCGCGCGACCGCGCCGAGGAAGCCAAGGCCGGCGTCGAGCTCGCCTACGCCATCCCCAAGGAAGGCACGCAGATGTGGTTCGACCAGATGGCCATCCCCGCCGATGCGCCGCATAAGGAAGAGGCCTTCGAGTTCCTCAACTACATGATGCGCCCTGAGGTCATCGCTAAATCGTCGAACTACGTGTTCTACGCCAACGGCAACAAAGCCTCGCAGCAATTCCTCGACAAGGCCGTTCTGGACGATCCTGCCGTCTATCCCGACGCAGCGACGATGGACAAGCTGTTCGTCAATACGGCGCTCGATCCGAAGACGCAGCGCGTCTTCACCCGGACCTGGACTAAGATCGTCACTGGACAATAAGCTGAAAGGCCCCGGCTGCTGCAGCCGGGGCTCTTCCCTTGGGGGGAGGGGCTTTTGACGCCGCCGATAGACGGCAGGGCCCCGCAGGACGGAGAGGTATATGGCATCGCTCGGCAGCATCCGCAGGGATTTCGAACCGTGGAACGACCCGAACGCCAAGCCCTACATCCGGTTTGAGAACGTCACCAAGCGGTTCGGTGACTTCACCGCCGTCAACAATCTTTCGCTCACCGTTTTCGAACGCGAATTCTTTGCGCTGCTCGGTGCCTCCGGCTGCGGCAAGTCCACGCTTTTGCGCATGCTTGCCGGCTTCGAGGAGCCGACGGCGGGTCGCATCCTGCTCGACGGGCAGGATCTGCGCGGCATCCCGCCCTATCGGCGGCCGGTCAACATGATGTTCCAGTCCTATGCGCTGTTTCCCCATATGACGGTGGAAAAGAACATCGCCTTTGGGCTCAAGCAGGACGGCATGCCCAAGCCGGAGATCGAGGCGCGCGTCGCCGAGATGCTCAAGCTGGTCAAGCTCGAACAGTTCGCCAAGCGCAAGCCGCATCAACTATCGGGTGGCCAGCGCCAGCGTGTCGCGCTCGCCCGCTCGGTCGCCAAGCGGCCCAAGGTGCTTTTGCTGGACGAGCCGCTAGGCGCGCTCGACAAGAAACTGCGCGAGGAAACGCAGTTCGAACTGATGGACCTTCAGCAGAATCTCGGCCTCACCTTCGTCGTCGTCACCCACGACCAGGAAGAAGCCATGACCATGGCCGACCGCATCGCCATCCTCGACAAGGGAGAGGTGATGCAGGTGGCGACCCCGACAGAGGTCTACGAAGCCCCGAGTTCGCGCTTTGTCGCCGGCTTCGTCGGCAATGTGAACATGTTCGAGGGCAAGGTGGCGGCTAGCGACGCCACCACGGCCCGCATTACCGGTGCCAGCGGCGCCGAGATCGTCGTCAACAATGTCGGCGATGCAACCACCGGCGCCAACGTCGCCTTCGCCATCAGGCCGGAGAAGATCAAGGTGTCGTCAAAGAAGCCGGCCGGCGCCCTGAACACTCTGGAAGGTGAAGTCTACGACATCGCCTATCTCGGCGACATGACCGTTTATCACGTGAAGCTGGACGACGGCCAGGTGGTACGGGCGAGCGCCATGAACGCCGCGCGGATCACCGAAGATCCCCTGACCTGGAACGACCGCGCCTGGATCTCCTTCCGGCCCGACGCCGGCATCGTTTTGACGCGGTAGGAGGGATCATGTCGAACGAGACATTCTCCTCCGTCGATGCCGCGCCGCTCACCACCGTGGAAAAACCTGCCGCAGCCCGTCTGGGCGCGGCCTTCGTCAGCCGGCTGGTGATCATCGTTCCCTATGTCTGGCTGCTGTTTTTCTTCCTTATTCCGTTCATTATTGTCTTCAAGATATCGCTGTCACAAACGGCGATTGCCATTCCGCCCTACGCCCCTGTGCTGGGTTTTGGCGACGGCATAGGCGGCTTTATCGACCAGCTGAAACAGCTCGGTTTCGACAATTATGTGTGGCTGACGCAAGACCCGCTTTATTTCTACGCCTATGTCTCCAGCGTCGTCATCGCCGCTATTTCGACCGTGCTGACGCTTCTGGTCGGCTATCCGATCGCCTACGGCATGGCGCGCGCGCCTGCATCGCTCCGTCCGACCCTTTTGATGTTGGTGATCCTGCCGTTCTGGACGTCGTTCCTGATCCGCGTCTACGCCTGGATAGGCATCCTCAAGCCGGAAGGCCTGCTCAACCAGTTCCTGCTCGGCATCGGTGTTATCCATGAGCCGCTGATCATTCTCAACACCTACACCGCGATCTTTATCGGCATCGTCTATTCCTACCTGCCCTTCATGGTGCTTCCGCTCTATTCGGCGCTCGAAAAGATGGACTATTCGCTGATCGAGGCGGCCAAGGATCTGGGCTGTCCGCCGACCGCAGCCTTCTGGAAGATTACCTTCCCGCTGTCGTTGCCGGGCGTCATCGCTGGCTGCCTGCTGGTCTTCATTCCCGCCGTCGGCGAGTTCGTCATCCCGGACCTGCTCGGCGGTTCGCAGACGCTGATGATCGGCAAGACGTTGTGGAACGAGTTCTTCTCCAACCGCGATTGGCCGGTTTCGTCGGCCGTTGCCGTAATTCTGCTTCTGCTGCTGATCGTGCCGATCGTTCTTTTCCAGCAGGCGCAGGCGCGAGCCCAGGAACAGGGGCGCTGACATGAACACGACCTGGAGCCGCTTCAACATCACCTCGATCGTGCTGGGCTTTGCCTTCCTCTATCTGCCGATCGTGCTGCTCATCGTCTTTTCCTTCAATGCCTCGAAACTGGTGACGGTCTGGGGCGGTTTCTCGACCAAGTGGTATGTGTCGCTCTTCCATAATCAGGGTTTGATGGACGCTGCCTGGGTCACCATCCGCGTCGGGCTCGTCTCGGCGACGGTGGCGACCGTGCTTGGCACGCTGGGCGCGCTGGCACTGACCCGCTATACGCGCTTCAGGGGGCGGGTCCTGTTTTCGGGCATGATCTTCGCACCGCTGGTCATGCCCGACGTCATCACCGGCCTGTCGCTTCTGTTGCTGTTCGTCGCCATCGGTCTTGACCGCGGGCTGCTGACGGTCATGCTCGCGCACATCACCTTCACCATGTGCTTCGTCGCCGTGGTCGTGCAGTCGCGGCTGATCACGCTGGATCGTTCGTTGGAGGAGGCCGCCATGGATCTTGGCGCGCCGCCGGTCAAAACCTTCTTCCAGGTCACGCTGCCTGTCATCATGCCGGCTATCGTTTCGGGCTGGATGCTGGCTTTCACCCTGTCTCTGGACGATCTGGTCGTGGCCTCCTTCGCTTCGGGTCCGGGCGCCACCACGCTGCCGATGAAGATCTACAGCCAGGTCCGCCTTGGCGTCACGCCGGAAATCAATGCCGCCTGCACCATCCTGATTGCCATCGTAGCCCTTGGCGTGCTTACGGCTTCCATCGTCAACAAACGCCGCGAAGTCCAGCGCCTCCGCGATGAGCAGGCCGCCCAGCGAGGCTGACTTTGAAACTCAAGCCAATGCCGACGGCTCGTGTGCGGTGAAGGAGCATAGGCACAGGCCGGAAATCGGGTCCTGCTTTTTCGCCGGGTGCTCTACTGCCCCGAAATGCCGGCCTTGATCGGCGAGATGAAGGGGGTACCCCAGGTTCCGCCCACGAAGAAAGACACCTGGTTCGGGGTTGTCGGCGCCTGGCCGTTAGCCGGGGCTGCCGTCGGGTTGGGCTGGATAACGCCGCCTGACAGCGCAAGGCCGTGCCCGGCATAGGGCATGATGCCCGTAAGCCAGATCTTGCTCTTGGCGGAATTGGCTTCGGCCTTGTCGATCCTCGCCACCCCCTTCGAGACGGTGGCCTTGAGTTCGACGCCGTCGATCGGCACGGAACCGTTCGCGACATCGTCGAGCGCGAAGAAGCCGCCCTGTTCACTGCGCTTGAGGAAAGCGGGCAGGTTCAGGCCGGTCAGCGTTCCCGGGCCGAAGGTCGCCGAAATCGAGCCATCGGCATTTTCCAGGATGGAATCCCAGGTTTTTCCCGGTCCCTTCAGGATGACGGAGACGGTTCCCGTTCCCGTCGGTACAAGCCTTGTCATGCCGGCGGCGGCACCGAAGGCCGCGCCGCCGACATTGGAGGCGAGCAGCCGGATTTCGGCCTGCGTGCCTTGTGGCTTGCGGTCGAGCCGCAGGCTTGCCTGTATACTGCCGCCCAACGCCGTGGCGTCGGAAATATCGAAGGCGGCTAGCCCGTTCTTGACCTGGGCGGTTGCGGCGACATCGGTAAGCTGGATCGCGCCGGCGGTAGCGTGGGCGGCCGATAGCCTGAGGTCGAGATCGAGCCGGTTGGCAAGACTTGCATCGGCCTCCGTGGCATCCTGTCCGCTAGGCGAGGCCAGCGGCGTGAATGCTGAAAGGAACGAGCGCAGGTCGAGCGTGTCGAAGGCAAGTGTACCGGCCATGACGGGTCGCGGATCGGCGAACGAAAAGTCGAGCGCGCCGGTGCCGGGATTGTTGTTCAGGGAAATCTCGGCATTGTCGAATTTTACGCGCCCGGTGCCGGCTGTGACCTTGCTCGATACGGAAACGGGGCCGGCCGGCGCGCCCGGCGCGATGCTGGCTTGCGACCACTCCAGAACCCGGCGCAACGACGGTGCGGAGAATTTGACCGTCCCGTCGAGATAGGCGTTCTGGGCGAGGCCGGCGGTGCCGTCGAACGAGACGGTCGCTGGTGCCGCCTTGAAGGAAAAGGTCACCGGCGCGGCCCCTCCGGCAAACAAGAGCAGCGGCTTGGCGGAGGCCATGTCGACGGAAACGCTTTCCCCATGCCAGATTCCGGTTGCCGAAAGCTGAGCGCCGCCGTTCAGCGCCGGCCAGTTCGCCTTGCCGTTCAGGCTGGTCAGGATTTCGGTATCCTTTCCCTTGACGGAGGTTACGATCCGCCCATCCTTGATTTCCACCGTGCCAAACGGATCGGAAGGCAGCTTGCTTGCGTCTGGATTGGTGGGGTTGGCGGCCACCAGGCCGCGGGCGGTGTCGATCGAGCGCGCGATGCGGCCGCCGGACGGCATGGCCGGCATGAAAAGGCCTTTCGCGGTGGGCTTCACCCGGAGCGTCGGCCGGATAAGGCGTGCGGCCGAAAACACCACGTCGCCGCGCAGCGCCGCCATTGCCGAAAGGTCGACCTCGACGCTATCCGCCTCGATGACCGGCTGTCCATTCGTCTGCGTCCACTCCGACATGTTTACATCGCTGAGGATCGCCCGAAATTTTGGCCATACCACGATGCGCGGCGTGCCTTCGATGGTGACCCGATAGCCGCTCCATGCGCCCATTTCCCAGGCGATGCGATCCCGCACGATGCGTGTCGAGGCGATATAAGGCAGTGCGACGAACGCCAGCGCGATGAGGACGACGGCACCGCCGATCATCCATACGCCTCGCCGGATCAAAGGTGATGGCATGTCGCCCCGTATCATCGATGCTTCGCAAATCGCCGCAAAGGTGTAACCAACGCTTGACGCATTACAAGCTTTAATGGCCGGCCGATGGCATTTGCGCACAGCAGCGCCGCTGTTCGAACAAAATCTTGCTCTGCCACGTTGCAGTATGCTTAAGCGGAAATGAATTCTGGAGGAAAGACGATGACTGCTGTGCCGCTTTGGACCCCCTCTGCTGAACGGATCGAGGCGGCGCCGATGACGGCCTTCATGAAGGCGGCGGCCGAGCAATCAGGTCGGTCACTGGGCTCCTATGCTGAACTTCACCGCTGGTCGGTCGATGACCGCGAGGCGTTCTGGAACCTGGTCTGGGATTTCTGCGGTGTGATCGGCGACAAGGGCGAAGCGGTGCTGGCCGACGGCGACAAGATGCCGGGGGCGAGTTTCTTTCCCGGCGCCAGCCTCAACTTCGCCGAGAACCTGCTGCGCACCAGAGGAACCGGCGAGGCGATCGTCTTTCACGGCGAGGACAAGGTCGAGCGGCGGCTTTCCTGGAACGAGCTCCATGCGCTGACATCGCGCCTGCAACAGCTTTTTCTTTCCCTCGGCGTCAAGGCCGGCGACCGCATAGCGGCCATGATGCCCAACATGCCGGAGACGGTTGCCGCCATGCTCGCCACCGCGTCGATCGGCGCGGTGTGGTCGTCCTGTTCGCCCGACTTCGGCGAGCAGGGCGTGTTCGACCGTTTCGGCCAGATCGAGCCGGTCGTCTTCATCGCTCCCGACGGCTACTGGTACAACGGCAAGGCGGTCGAGGTCGGCGCCAAGGTCGCGGCGGTGGCGAAACGGTTGCCAAGCGTGCGCAAGGTGCTGATCGTCGACTATCTCGGCACGTCCAGCGACGTAGCGGCGTCGATCGACGGCGCCGCGGCGCTGGAAGAGGCCATCGCTCCCTTTGCCGGCAAGCCGGTCGCCTTTACGCGGATGCCGTTCTCGCATCCGCTCTACATCCTGTTTTCGTCCGGGACGACCGGCATCCCCAAATGTATCGTCCATTCCGCCGGCGGTACGCTGATCCAGCACGTCAAGGAACTGCGGCTGCATGCGGGCATCGTCGAGGGCGACCGCTTCTTCTACTTCACCACCTGCGGCTGGATGATGTGGAACTGGCTGATGTCGGGGCTCGCCTGCGGCGCGACGCTGCTGCTCTATGACGGTTCGCCCTTCTATCCGGACGGCAATACGCTGTTCGATTTCGCCGACGCGGAGAAGATGACCTATTTCGGCACTTCCGCCAAATTCATCGATTCGGTGCGCAAGGCCGGTCTTCGCCCGATGGAAAGCCACGATTTGTCCACGGTGCGCACGATCTCTTCCACCGGATCGCCGCTGTCGCCGGAGGATTTCCGCTTCGTCTATGACGGGATCAAGAAGGACGTTCACCTCGCCTCGATCTCGGGCGGCACCGATATCGTCTCCTGCTTCGTGCTCGGCGTGCCGACCGAATCGGTGTGGGAAGGGGAGATTCAGGCGGCCGGCCTCGGCCTGGCCGTAGACGTATGGGATGACGCCGGGCATCCCGTCCGGCAGGAGAAGGGCGAACTCGTCTGCACGAAAGCTTTCCCGGCCATGCCCATCGGCTTCTGGAACGATGCCGACGGCAAGCGCTATCATGGCGCCTATTTCGAGCGCTTCGACAATGTCTGGTGCCACGGCGATTTCGCCGAATGGACCGAACATGGCGGCATGGTCATCCATGGCCGCTCCGACGCCACGCTCAACCCCGGCGGCGTGCGCATCGGCACCGCCGAGATCTACAACCAGGTCGAGCAGATGCCCGAAATCGCGGAGGCGATCTGCATCGGCCAGGATTTCGACAACGATGTGCGTGTTGTCCTGTTCGTGCGGCTTGCCGACGGGGTAGCACTGGACGCCGAGCTTGAAAAGAAGATCAGGACCAAAATCCGTACCGGTGCCAGCCCGCGCCATGTGCCGGCAAGGATCGTCGCCGTCGCCGACATTCCACGCACCAAGTCGGGCAAGATCACCGAACTGGCCGTGCGCGACGCCGTCCATGGTCGTGAAATCAGGAACAAGGAAGCGCTGGCCAATCCCGAAGCGCTCGATCTGTTTCGCAACTTGCCGGAGCTCGCAGGCTGAATTTGGGCCTGCGGGCCGGGTTCCGCCTGCCGGCCATGGTTAACGAAAGGTTGCGCCTGAATTTACCTAAACTTCAGACGTGGTACAGAATCGTAAAATTTTCGCGGACCAGGTAAGGATTTGTTAAGGCCCTGCGCCGATAGTCGATGCCAACTTGAGGGAGAAATCCCGGTTCTCAAAGCCCCATGAGAACGCATGTTGCTCAAGCCCGTTGTGACAATTTTCATCATCTAAGGCGCCCTCTCGGGCGCCTTTTTTTTGATCCTGCGCCAAGCCGGCCAAACGCCTGATCGATCGACCGCCTCGGCCCTGCACCGGAACGGCGATCCAAACCCGAATACCCCTTCAAGACCTTGCCGGGACGATGTTACATGAGCGATCGAAAGCGAGACGAAGCAAGCATGAACGGCATTGAAATCCTTGAAAAGCTCATCGCGTTACCGACGGTGAGCCGAGACTCCAATCTCGACCTGATCGACTATGTCAGGGACTTGTTGGACGGGCATGGCATCGCGTGCCAGATCATTCCCAGCGACGACGGCCACAAGGCCAATCTCTTCGCCACCATCGGTCCGTCGGGCGGTCCGGGCGTCATGCTGTCCGGCCATACCGACGTCGTGCCGGTGGACGGACAGGACTGGACGCTGCCGCCATTCGAACTGACGGAACGCGACGGAAAGCTGTACGGGCGTGGTGCCGCCGACATGAAGGGCTTCATCGCATGCGCGCTGGCGGCATGCATCAAGGCTTCGAAAATGCCGTTGAAGACGCCGCTACACCTGGCGCTTTCCTATGACGAGGAGATCGGCTGCATCGGCGTGCGCAGCTTGGTCGAGATGCTGCAGGCCGCGCCGCAGCGGCCGCTTCTGTGCATCGTCGGCGAGCCGACCAGCATGCAGGTCGCGACCGGCCACAAGGGCAAGATCGGCGCGCATGCCCTGTGCAGGGGGCGCGAGGGGCATTCCGCGCTGGCGCCGCTGGCGCTCAACGCCATCCATCTCGGCTGCGACTTCGTCGCCGCGCTACGCGCCGAGCAGGATCGGTTGGCGAAGGAGGGTGTTCGCGACAGTGACTACGACATTCCCTATACGACCGTCCATGTCGGCAAGATGAATGCGGGCGTGGCGCTGAACATCGTTCCCAATCTGTGCCGGATCGATTTCGAGATACGCAACATCGCAGCCGACGATCCCAATAAGATACTGGATCGGATTCGCGGAGAAGCCGCACGCATCGCCGGGGAGGCTTCGGCCATCGCGCCCGAGGCAGCGATCGACATCGAGATTTTCAACACCTATCCGGGCCTCGATACCCCGCCGGACTCGAAAGCCGTTGCCTTTGTGAAGTCGCTGACCGGGGCCAACGGCACGATCAAGGTCGCCTTCGGCACCGAGGGCGGACTGTTCAGCCGCGATGTCGGCACGCCCACCGTCGTCTGCGGGCCGGGATCGATGGCGCAGGGTCACAAGCCCGACGAGTTCGTCAGCGTCGAACAACTGAGCCGTTGCGACGACATGCTGGAGAAGCTGTTGGCGCGCCTGACCGAGGAAACGATTTGAACGCCGCAGAGGCGTCCTATCGGAGTATCTTTTCGGTGCCGAACACGCCCTGTTCGACGACGAAATGCCGGCAATGGTCGATGAAAGCCTGCACCGTATGGGTGCGGTGCTCGGCACTGGGAAGCGCGATGCCCATGACGAGCGGGCGGAGGTCACCCCCCAGCGGCACGAAGACGAGCGGCTTTCCGTCCGGCGCCAGACTGTTGAGCGGGCGCATATTGGCGATGCCATAGCCGAAACCGTTTGCGACCATGGTGCGCATCACCGCGATATCGCCGGTACGCTCCGCGATGTTCGGGCGAATTCCACTCTGCTGGAATGCCGATAAAAAATATTCGCGACTATAGGGCAGGTCGAGCAGCACCATGGGTTCGTCCGCGAGAGCCTGCGGGCTGATCGAGGACTCGCCGGCCAGATGGTGCCCCTCCGGCAGCATGACATAGGCTGGCACCAGCATCAGGGGCTCGAACGTCACGTCCTGCGACAATTCGAGATCGTAGGTCAGGGCAAGGTCGATCTCGCCCCGTTGCAGCATTTCGAGCAACTGCCCCTGATTACGCTCAAACTGCCGCACGCGCACGTCGGGGTAGGCGCGCTCGAACTTCATGCGCAGCGACGGCAGCACGATCTGCGCGAATGTGAGGAGGCAGCCTATCGCCAGGGGGCCGCGTATCTTTTCGGCAATGTCGCCCGCCACGTCATGCAGGGCATCCGCGTCGGCGAGCAGGCGCGCGGCTTCCTTCAGGAATACCCGGCCGCCGGCGGTTAGCGACAGGCCGTGCGAATGCTTACGGACAAAGAGCTGGATGCCGAATTCCGCTTCCAGTTGTGCGATCGAGGCCGAAATCGACGGAGGCGATACGTTGACCTGCTCGGCGGCCTTGGCAATAGAGCCCGCTTCGCCGACGGCGACGAAATATTCCAGTTGTCTCAAGGTAAAGCGAAGCGGCATGGGCGGCTATGTTGCTGGTTTGCCCACCGTGATCAAGTATTTGCCGCCGCGGCAGGATGCGATTCCGTGCGAAGTTTCCGCCGGTCGCCGGTCTGACGCCGGCGGATAGTCTGTCCCAGGCCAACAGGAAACGGATTTCCCGCCGCAAAAACGCGTCGTTGACGCCTCGGCGATCGGATATTTACGGTCGGGTTCGCTTAGAGCAAGTCCGCCTTCATGGGTGCTATTCGTCGCCGGGCACGCCATAGCTTGGCGCATCGGACGGGTTTATGGCGCGCGTCACATAGGCGTCGAGTTGCGGCTTGTAGATTTCCCACACCGCTGCCAATTGTTCGATCGGGCAGTCGTCTGTCCAGTCGCAACGCAGGTCGGCCACCGGCCACGCCACGTCGCGCACCAGCTTCATTCCGGCCGAACGGACTGGCCCCGCTTCGCCGCCGGCCTTGAGCGCCGCGCGCATGGTCACAATGAGACGGTCGCCGAGATGGCCTTCCGACGTCAGGAACGCCTCGACCATGGCCCGTGGCACGCCGTCATGGGCAAGCAGATTGCCGCCGCAGGCGACGTTTTCGCCGTGCGCCTCGGCCCAGATGCCGAGTGCCTTCGGACCGGAATGGATGGCGCTGATACCGCTCGCGTCGACGGCCAGTATCTGCCGGAATTCGGGATAGGCGCCGGTCCGCTTCAGAATCGCGACGGCCTCCGTCGCGGAAGCGCCGCGCGCCATCAGTTCGAGCCCGCGTACGCCCAGCGTCGGATCGGTTACGTTCTGGCTGGCGACCGCGCCGACGCCGGCTTTCGCATAGGCGCATCGCGCCGCCACCGCTGGCGAGGATGACGACACGGCGACCCCGAACATTCCGGTTTTTGCGCACCGCGCGACGATGGAAAAGGTCATGGCATTCAGTCCGGGATAACCGCGGTTCCGTCGATCTCGACCAGCCAGTCGGGCCGGGCGAGGGCGGATACGACGAGGCCGGTCGAAACCGGGTGCACGCCTTTGATGTACTCGCCCATCGTGCGGTAGACCGCCTCGCGATGGCGTACGTCGGTGATGTAGACCACTACCTTCACCAGATGCTCCATGGTGCCGCCGCATTCCTCGATGAGCTGCCGGATGTTCTGCATGACCTTATGGGTCTGCTCGACCGGATCGTGGCTGCCGATGTTCTTGGCCGTGTCGAGTTCCTGCGGACACTGGCCGCGCAGATAGACGGTTCTGCCGCCCCGCGTGACAACCGCCTGGCACAGATCGTTGTCGAGCTTCTGCTCGGGATAGGTATCCCTGGTGTTGAATTTACGGATTCGGGTATGCGCCATCCTGATCTCCAATGGGTCGGCTCGACAGCCGGTTGTGAAAAAGCACCGGGCCGTAACTGCCCGTTCCATGTCGTGTTGGCTACGCCACTTCCGTCTGGCGTTTTGCGGCCGCATGATACGCCAGATATTTGCGCTGCGTGGAAATGCGGTCCGCCAGATGCTTCGCATCGTGCCACACGCCCCAGATGAAGCTGGACCCCCGTCGCGACTGCCATGGCAGGCCGAGGAAATAGATGCCGGGCTCGCTCGAGACGCCGCGCTGGTGCTTCGGTCTGCCTTTTTCGTCGAATGCACCGACCTTCAGCCAGCTGTAATCTACGGTAAAGCCCGTTGCCCAGATGATCGAGGTGATGCCGGCTTCCGTCAGGTTCATCTCAACAATGGGGTTGGTCAGGCATTCCGGATCTGGCCCGATCGTGCGGGCGTTGGGTTCCTCCGGCAGGTCGAGGCCATTGCGGGCCACATAGGCGTCGGCTTCGTCCAGCAGCGCCATCAGGTTGGCGTCGCCGCGCGCGATGTTTTCGCCAAGGTCGGGCGCAAAGGTGATGACGCCGTCCCTGCAGGATTGCGTCCGGCCGACGAGCGTCATTCCCTCCGCGGCCAGGCGGCGAAAGTCGATCGTTTCGCCGCCGCGGGCGCCGCTTACCGCGATTGTCACATGCTCGGTGCCGGGTCCCGGCGTTTCGGCATCCCACTTGCCGAGGACACCCAGCCACCAGCAGAAATCGAGCCCGCGATAGGCGCGCGGCGGTCGATCGTGCGGGCCGACCGACAGATAGACGCGCTTGCCTGCCCGCAGGAGTTCGTCCGCGATCTGCGTTCCCGAAGACCCTGCGCCGATCACCAGCACCGCGCCTTCGGGCAACTGGCCTGGATTGCGGTAGGCGCTGGAATGGATCTGCATCAGGCCCGCATCCTGAGGAATGACGGCGGGAATGATGGGGCGTTGGAAAGGCCCGGTTGCGACAACTACGTTGTTGGCTTCGATCACGCCTTCAGAAGTCTCTACCCGGAAGCCGGGCCGGCCGATATGCCTTTGCACCTGCCGCACCTCGACGCCGCAACGGATGGGAGCGGCGATCATTTCGGCGTAGGCGACGAAATAGTCCGCGACCTTTTCCTTGGCTATGAAGGCGTCGGGACCGGCGCCTGGAAATTCCATGCCCGGAAAGCGGTCGTGCCACGCGGGCCCGTTGGCAACCAGCGAATCCCACCTTTCGGAACGCCAGCGCTCCGCGATGCGGTGCCGTTCGAGGACGAGATGAGGCACGCCGCTCTTGCTCAGGTGCTCGCTCATGGCCACGCCCGCCTGCCCGCCGCCAACGACCAGCGTGTCTATTTGCTCAACCGGCATCCGGGCGTCCTTTTCTCTGGCTTCCGGGAATTTCCCGGGAAACGGCGGAGGTCTGGACGTCGATCTACTGGAGGCGCGTGGCCTCGGAAATTACGGTTTCATGTAGCAGTGCTTAGCTTGTCCCTAATACACAGCCAGACGACAGGCATGGTTTAGGATGAGGCCGGCCGCTGCCCTGTCTCATGTCGTGCAAGGTGGCCAAGCACATGGCTGACCAGCCGTCCGACGACGGCGGCCGACATGTCGTTGACATCGGCACGCGGCTGGAACTCGACGATCGAGAAGCCGGCAAGCCTTCTGCCCTGCATCGCCGCCGCGATGATCTCTGTCATTTCGTGAAATGCAAAGCCGCCCGGAGACAGCGCGTTGATGCCTGGGCAAATGCCGGGGTCCATCGCATCGCAATCGATGTGGATGAGCAGCGATCCGTCGCGCGGGATCGTATCCGCTAGCGCCGTTATGCCGAGGCGACGAGCTTCCGCGACGGTGACCAGCCGCGAACCCCAGGCCAGAGCTGTCTCGACCTCCGCGCGCCGCGCGCTGCCGACGGCGCGGATACCGACCTGTGTCATGGAAGCGGTGGATGCCAGTTCCGACGCCCGCCGCATCGTGCTGGAATAGCCGAGCCGCTCGCCTTCGATGTCGTCGCGCCAGTCTATATGCGCGTCTATCTGCAGGATATGGAGAGGTTCGCCGTCTTCGAGACCGCGCATGAAGGGAATAGCGACCGAATCGTCGCCGCCGATCAACAGCGGCACGGCGCCGGCGGCACGGACGGCCCGCGTGACGGCTTCGATGTTGCGCCTGTTTTGACCCGCATCGTCCGGCGATGTCGCGACATCGCCGAGATCGACAGCCTGGAGCGCCCCGTCGTTCAGCAGTGGGCCGTCGAAATCGAAATCCCAGTGATCGATGTGGACTGATGCCGCCGTGATCGCCCGCCGCACCGCATCCGGCCCCGTCTCCAGCCCGTCTTGGGGAACGGAAACTGTGTAAGGCGTTCCGTGAACCGCGCCGAAAATGGCGGCGGACCCGGCCCTTATTTCTGCCGACGCCGATATTCCGAGAAAGGTCTGCGATCTGGCGACAAGCAATTCGGCGAATGCAGAGTTTGCAGCGGGGGAGTCCATGTCCATGCCGTCCTGCTAAGGCGTATCGGACGGTGCTGTCAACGTGGCAGTGGCGCCAACGCACGGCGCGGCCTTCAAGCGACGGCCGAAGTATCCTACAAGGATATTACGGCCGAGAGGGGCGGGAACATCGGTCCCGCAAAACATGGTGGATCATGATTGATGAAAAAGACGCACGCGATTTCCTGAATGCCAATCCCGACATAGAGGTGCTGGAAGCCTTCGTCATCGACGTCAACGGCGTGCCGCGAGGCAAATGGATACCGCGCGAGCGCGCGGTCGACGTGCTGGTCAACGGCATGGCGATGCCGCGCTCGGTCTATGCGCTCGACGTATGGGGCCGCGACGTGAATGCGGCCGGACTGGCGGAGGGCACCGGCGATCCTGACGGCATGTGCCTGCCCATTCCCGAAACGCTCGCTCGGGTAAGCTGGCTGAAGCGGCCGACGGCCCAGGTGATGCTGAGCATGAACGGGGCCGACAAGGGGCACTTCTTCGCCGATCCGCGTCAGGTTCTGGCGAAAGTGCTGGAGCGCTTCCGGCAGATGAAGCTGACCCCGGTGGTCGCGACCGAACTCGAATTCTACCTGATCGATCCTGTCCGTTCGGCTCTCGATCCCGTCCGCCCGCCGAATACACGGGAGGGACGTTGGCATACCGGGCAGACGCAGGTTCTTTCCGTCGCCGAATTGCAGGATTTCGAGGACGTTTTTTATGAGATCGATTCCACCTGCCGCGAACAGGGCGTGCCTGCTGACACGACGCTGCGCGAAAACGGGCCGGGCCAGTACGAAATCAACCTCAACCATGTTCCGGACGCGCTGCGGGCCGCAGACTATGCCGTCTTCCTGAAGCGCATCGTCAAGGGGGTAGCGCGCAAGCATGATCTCGATGCAACCTTCATGGCCAAGCCCTATGGCATGCAGGCCGGCAACGGCATGCATGTGCATTTTTCCATGCTGGACCAGAACGGCCGCAACATTTTCGTCGGCGACGAAGGCCCGTCCGATCTTTTGATGCAGTCGGTCGGCGGACTGCTTCGCTATATGGGGGAAAGCACCGCCATCTTTGCCCCGCACGCCAATTCCTACCGGCGGCTGAAGCCGTCAGAGCATGCGCCGACCTTCGCTTCCTGGGGGTTCGACAATCGATCGGCGGCGGTGCGCGTCATTACCGCCAGCCGCCCGGCAACCCGCATCGAGCATCGTGTCGCCGGCGCCGACAGCAACCCCTATCTGGTGCTCGCGATGATTTTGCAGGCCGCCTATATGGGCATGAAGGAAAGGCTCGATCCCGGCGGACCGATCAGCGGCGACGAGCATGCGCTGGACAACGAACCGCTTCAGTCGAGCTGGGATGCCGCGGTGCAGCGTTTCGCCGCGTCGGGCTTTGCCTATGGCGCGGTCGGCCCGGAGTTCCGCTCGCTCTACACGGCGTGCAAGCGTCAGGAACTGGACGAGTTCTCGATGCGCGTGACCGACGTCGAATACGATGCCTATATCAGGACCGCATAAAATGGCCATTCATGTCTCTCCTGTCGCGAATCCGGGGCATATAGGTTCGTGGTATGCGGCCTCCGCCAACGATCGCCATGTGCGCGACACGCTCGAAGGCGCGTTGAGCGCCGACGTCTGCATCGTCGGCGCGGGGTTCACTGGTATTTCTGCGGCGCTGGAGCTTTCGGAACGCGGTTACAGCGTTATCGTTCTGGAAGCCGAACGCGTGGGCTTCGGCGCCTCGGGCCGCAATGGCGGGCAGATCGTCAACGGCTACAGCCGCGACCTCGATGTCATCGAGGGCCGCTACGGGCGCGACAAGACGGATGCGCTGGCGGCGATGTCGCGCGAGGGTGGCGATATCATCCGCGAACGGGTCGCGAAATACGGCATCGACTGCGATCTTCGCAACGGCGGCTTTTTTGCGGCCTTCACGCCCAAGCAGGTGCGTTATCTCGAAACCGTCAAGCGCAGTTATGAAGCGCACGGCTTTGACGAGATGGAGATGGTGGCTCGCAAGGATGTCGGGCGCTATGTGCGCTCCGACCGCTACGCCGGCGGCATGATCGACAAGCGCGGCGGTCATATCCATCCCCTCAACCTCGTGCTTGGCGAAGCGGCCGCTGCCGAGAGCCTGGGCGCGAGGATCTTCGAGAATTCGCGGGTCGTCCGCGTCGATATAGCCGGCAAGCCCGTTTTCCACACTACTGGCGGAAGCGTGACCTCCACCTATCTGCTTGTCTGCGGCAACGCCTATCTGGGTAACCTGCTGCCGGCGGTGACCGATCGCATGATGCCGGTGTCGAGCCAGGTGATGGCGACCGAGCCGCTCGATCCCGGTCTGATCGAGAGCCTGCTTCCCGCCGATTATTGCGTCGAGGACGCCAATTATGTGCTCGATTACTATCGCCGCACCAGCGACAACCGTCTGCTTTACGGCGGCGGCATCGGCTATGGCGGGCAGGACCCGGCCAACCTTACCGCGGTGATCCGGCCCAACATGGTCCGCACCTTTCCCGAACTCGCGGGCGTAAAAATCGACTTTGCCTGGAGCGGCAATTTCGCGCTGACCCTGACGCGCATTCCGCATGTCGGGCGGCTGTCCGATCATGTCTATTTTTCGCACGGCGACAGCGGTCATGGCGTCACCACCACGCATCTCTTGGGCAAACTGCTCGGCGAGGCGGTTGCCGGCCATGCCGAACGGTTCGACGTCTGGGCCTCGCTGCCCAGCCTGCCGTTCCCCGGCGGCAAGACGTTCAGGGTCCCGCTCACCGTGCTTGGCGCGTGGTGGTACGGCTTGCGTGATCGGCTCGGACTCTGATTTTCGGACTGTCGCCTTTGCGCTTTGCGCGTGTCGCTTTCGTATGGCCGGGACTCGCGTAGCGGTGGTTAGATGATGATGCTTTAGGTGCCCGTTCGTGATGAGCTGACGGGATAATTGGGAAGCCGGTTTGATGCCGGCGCTGCCCCCGCAACGGTAGCGGAGCTTAAAGTCTCGACGAGAACCACTGGGCGATACGCCCGGGAAGGTGTCGAGACAGTCCGGAAGGACGGCTCCGAAGCCCGGAAACCAGCCTCGAGCATGATGAACTCGACTGATCGCGGTGGGCGATCAAGCGGCGAATTCTTGCGGCGGCCGGTCATGGTCGAGGCGCAATCGTTCACCCCTGAAATCACCACCAAGTTCAGTCCTTGCAATGCTGAGGACAGGACATGGATACGAAACTCGACATGCTGGGCCGGTTGCAGCGTCGCCGCCCGGGCTTCTCGCTGGAACAACCCTTCTACACCGACCCGGATTTCCATAAGGTCGACATGGAGCTGATCTGGTATCGCGACTGGCTTTTCGTCGGCCATGATTGCGAGATCGCCAAACCCGGCAGCTATTTCACTGTTCAGATAGGCATCTATCCCGTGGTCGTGGTGCGCGGCCAGGACGGCGTCATCCGTGCGCTCCACAACACCTGCCGCCATCGCGGCAGCCGGGTGTGCACGGCCCACAAAGGCCAGGCTGCCAAGCTTGTCTGCCCCTATCACCAGTGGACATATGAACTCGACGGCAGCCTGTTGTTCGCGCGCCAGATGGGCGAGGATTTCTGCAAAGACGATTTCGGCATGAAGCCGGTCGCCTGCGAGAGCGCCGGCGGCTACATCTTCATCTGCCTGGCGGACGAGCCGGCCGATTTCGTGCCGTTCCGCACGCTGATGGAGCCCTATTTCGCGCCGCATGACGTCGCCGACGCCAAGGTCGCGCATGAGACGACGATCATCGAGAAGGGCAACTGGAAGCTGGTTTGGGAGAACAACCGCGAGTGCTACCACTGCGCGGCCAACCATCCCGAACTGTGCAAGACCTTTCCCGAAGCTCCGACGGTCACCGGCGTGCCGAGCGTCGATAGCGACCCGGAGATGCTGGCGCACTGGGCGCATTGCGAGGCAGCCGGGCTGCCGTCGCGCTTCCGCATCGATGAGGGAGGCCAGTTCCGGGCCACCCGCGCCCCTCTGCTGCGCGATGCGGTGAGCTATACGATGACCGGCAAGCCGGCGGTGCGCAGGAATCTGTCGGAAACAGTATCAGCGGACCGCATCGGCACGCTGATGCTTTATCATTACCCGACGACATGGAACCATGTGCTGATCGACCACGCGACCACGTTCCGCGTGATCCCCATCAGCGCGACCGAGACGGCGGTGACCACCAAGTGGCTGGTGCACAAGGACGCCGTCGAGGGTGTCGACTACACGGTCGACGAACTCATCCACGTGTGGGCCATGACCAACGACGAAGACCGCCGCATCGTCGAGGAGAACGCGTTCGGCATCCAGTCGCCGGCCTACGAGCCGGGACCGTATTCGCCGGTGCACGAGGGCGGCGTCATCCAGTTCGTCGACTGGTATGCCGACTTCATGGCGCCGCGGCTCGCCGAAGGCGAAAAGCCCGCTCTGAAGAACGTCGCGTAGCGGGGAGCGGTCATGAACGCGGCTGTGAACCTCTACAAACATCTCGACGAAATGATGCCCTGGAACGACCGGCTCCAGGTGCTGGAAGTGGTCGGCGTCATCGACGAAGCGCCGGACGTGAAGACATTCACGTTCCGCTCCGACAACCAGACCTGGTTCCGCTACAAGCCAGGCCAGTTCGTGACCCTGGAACTGCCGACGGCGGACGGGCCGCTGATGCGCACCTATACGTTGTCGTCGTCGCCGTCGCGGCCATTCTCTATCGCCGTTACGGTCAAGGCGCAGGCGGGCAGCGTCGGCACGCGCTGGATGTTCGAGCATCTGAAGCCGGGCGAGCGTATCAAGGCCTATGGGCCGGGCGGCGAGTTCTCGCTGCACGATCATCCATCGGCCAAGTACCTGTTTATCTCGGCCGGCTCCGGCATTACGCCGATGATGTCGATGCTGCGCTGGCTGAACGATTTTTCACCGCAGACTGACGTCGCCTTCGTCAATTGCGCGCGCCGTCCGGAAGAAATCATTTTCCGCAAGGAACTGGAGCTTTTGGGCACGCGCATGCCCGGCCTGTCGCTCGGTTTCCTGATAGAGGAGCGATCGTCCCGGGAAAGCTGGTTCGGCCATATGGGTCGTATCGATGCGGTGCGGCTGCCAATGCTGTCGCCGGATTTCCGCGAGCGCGAGGTGTTCTGCTGCGGACCGGAGCCTTTCATGCGCGCGGTGCGCCAGATGCTGGAAATATCTGGTTTCGACATGGCGCATTATCATGAGGAAAGTTTCGGCAAGCCTGCAATCGTGCCGGTGCCGGCACCGTTTTCGAATGAACCGTCAGGCACGCTGGAAGCCGCGCCGCAGGAGGCCGTTGCGGTCCGCTTTGCCGTTTCCGATGTCGAGGCGCCATGCCTGTCCGGCCAGACCGTGTTGCAGGCGGCGCGTGCCGCCGGCGTGCGCATTTCCGCCGCCTGCGAGTTCGGCCTGTGTGGCACCTGCAAGGTGAAGAAGATCTCCGGCGAGGTCGAGATGAGCCACAATGGCGGCATTCTCGACCACGAGATTGCCGACGGCTACATCCTCTGCTGCTGTTCCAGGCCGCTGTCAGCCCTCGAGATAGAGGCATGAACATGTATGACGAAGACAGCGTGGTCGCCCCGGCTCGCCGGATCACCCCGGCGACCATGGCGAAAGTCTCGCCACTGCCGCCGCCGGAAGAAATATTCGCCGACTGGCTGGTGTCGGTGCCGCATGGCGCCTGTATCGAAGAGGCCGCGCGCCGCCAGATAGAGGTGATCGACAGGCGCAACCTGTTGCATCCCGATGTTCAGAAGCTGCGCCTGCTTCTGCTTGCCGTCGCCGGCGCAACCCATTGGTCGCGCCCCGTATCCAACCTGTAAGGATGAAGGTCCGCGTCCGGCGAGGGGTCGTCAATCCCGCATCTGCTGGAGGCTGCCGGAGTTCTCGACCAGCACGTCAACCATGCGCATGGCCAATGTCTGGGTCTTTCCCGGACCGATGGCGACGAATTCCACCTCGGGCAGCTGCGGCAGATTGGCCGCCGACGATAGCCGGGCAAGCCCACCGGGCACGAGGCGGCTGGAATGAGCCGCCACGCCGAGCCCTGCGACGAGCGCGGCGCGCAATCCGCTGATGCTGCCGCTGCTGCAGGTGATGCGCCACGGCCTCCCGGCCTTCTGCAATGCCTCCGTCGCCAGCGAACGGGTGATGCTCGGCGGGGAAAACGCCACGAGCGGGACGGGCAGACTTGAAGAAACCTGCAACGCCGGCCGTGCGATCCATGCAAGACGCTCGCGCCACGCAACCTTGCCGCGCTGGTCGCCGGGCTTGCGCTTGACGAAGATCACGTCCAGATCGCCCGCGTCGAAGCGCTGGTAGAGATAGCCGCTGAGGCCGACCGTGAGTTCGATGTCGACGTGCGGATCGTGGCGTTTGAACGCGATCAGCACATTGGCCAGGCGCGACATCGCAAAATCCTCGGATATGCCGAGCCGCAGCCTTTCCCTGTTGCCCTTGTCGATGAAGAAGCTTGCCAGCCTGTCGTTGGCATCGAGGATGGTGCGTGCCATCTCCACCATCGCGTCGCCTTCTTCGGTCAGGACGACGGAATGGGTATTCCGCAACAGCAGGCGCTGGCCGACCGCGTCCTCCAGCTTCCGGACGTGCTGGCTGATGGTGGACTGCCGCAGGTCCAGCCGCGTACCGGCGGTCGTGAAGCTCAGGCTGTTGGCGACCGCAAGGAAGCTGCGAAGAACCGAGGGTGGCAGGTCAAGCAGCGGGTGCGGTGTCATGGTCATTCAGGATCGCGATTACTGATATCGAGACTATCACGCTATCAAATGAAGGCAATGCTATCTAGAAAAAGGACCATCATGGGCAAGGGGAGGAGCCATGCGCGGCGTCCTGAAGAAACTGCCGGTCGATACCTATATGCTTTTGCTGATAGCAACGGTTGTGATCGCGACCGTGCTGCCGGTGTCGGGGCTGGCTGCCAAATTCGTTTCTCATCTCAGTTCCGCGGCGGTCGCGCTGCTGTTCTTTCTTTATGGCGCTAAGCTCAAGACGCAGGCCATCGTCGCCGGCATTTCCAACTGGAAATTGCAGTTGCTGGTGGTCGCCACGACATTCGTTCTTTTCCCGGTGCTCGGCATTGGCTTGGCCTTCTTTGCGCGCTCCTGGTTGCCGGAAGAACTCGTCGCCGGCTTCCTCTTCCTGTGCATCCTGCCGTCCACCGTGCAATCCTCGATAGCGCTGACCGCCATGGCCAGGGGCAACGTGCCCGCGGCGATCTGCGCGGCCTCACTTTCCAATATCCTCGGCGTTGTGCTCACTCCTGCTTTTGCGGCAGTGCTGCTGGCAACCAACGGCATAAGGCTCGATGCGAGTGTCGTGATCGGCATATGTGTGCAGTTGCTGTTGCCGTTCGTGGCCGGACAACTCATGCGCCCGCTGATCGGCGGATGGATCGAGCGGAACAAGCTGCTCACGATGGTCGTCGACCGCGGGTCTATCCTATTGATCATCTACTCCGCTTTCAGCGCCGGCGTCGTCGGCGGCATCTGGGGCCGGCTGGACGGCATGACCCTGTCCGCCCTGATTGGCCTGGATTTGGCATTGTTGTTTCTGGTGATGGTCATCGTCCGGCGTGCCGGGAAAATGGTCGGTCTATCCCGCGAGGATGAAGTCAGCCTGCTTTTCTGCGGCTCGCAGAAGAGTCTCGCCAGCGGCGTGCCGATGGCGAACATCCTGTTTGCCGGCCATGCGACCGGTCTCATCATCCTGCCGCTGATGCTTTATCACCAGTTCCAGCTGTTCCTCTGCGCCGCGATTGCCCAGCGCTATGCGGCGGGTGACGAACGCCCGGCGTTGGCGCAAAAAGAGGCCTGAGGCCGGGGCTGAACCGCGCGGCCTATTCGGCGGCTTCGCGCAGCGGTATCAGACGGCGTTCCACCTGCTGGAGATGCAGACGCATGGCCGCCGCCGCTCCGGCCATATCGCGGTCGGCGATCGCATCGACGATATGCTCGTGATCGGCAAAGCTGTGATGATCGGCGGGAGGATGCGCGCCGTCGGAACGCAGGCGGCCCCAGACGACCGTGCGCCGCACGGCGTTCAGCACGTCGAACAGGCCAAGCAGGACATTGTTCCGGCTTGCCTGCGCGATCTGCCGATGAAGCAGG
Organism: Mesorhizobium sp.; assembly: GCA_049647745.1. Classification (GTDB taxonomy): domain Bacteria; phylum Pseudomonadota; class Alphaproteobacteria; order Rhizobiales; family Rhizobiaceae; genus Mesorhizobium. The sequence continues at coordinate 13,237 of JBARYG010000196.1, read as the reverse complement.
TTGTCCATATTCTCATACTGCCGCCACGTTGCGGCGTCCCTCGTATGGATTATCGACCGGCGCATGGCGGCGATATCGTCAAGGGTGGCGTGGAGGGCGGCCTCGCGCGCTATCTCGGGCTCGATGATCAGTCGCGCCCGCATGACGTCGGCTGGGTTGGTCCGCCCCGCAATCTCCGAAATGCCGATCGTCTCCTCGACCGGACCGCTGCCGACGAAGGTACCCTTGCCGACATGGCGCCAGATGCGACGGTCCTTCTCCAGCACCATGAGCGCCTTGCGCAAGTCGCCGCGCGATACGCCGAGGCTTTCACACAATTCGCGTTCGGCAGGCAGCCGGGTCTCGCCGGATATATCCATCTGCGCGAGGAAGGCCTGGAGTTGTACCAGCGCCGCGTGACCGCCGTCCCCTAGTTTGTCCATTGGCTTAACCAATTCACGAATTGACTCCTATCGCTAGGTGTTAATTCGATTGGCTAGGCCAGTCAATCGCGGCGTATCTTCGCTTCCAGGGAAATCGTTATAATCTCGCCTTGACCAATTATGAGTTGACGCTTAACCATTTCTGATATTGGTTAGAAAGAAATGGGAGGAAACGATAAATGACCGGTCTGTCCAGACGCAGTATCCTTGCCGCTGCCTTCGCCGTGACGCTCGGCAGCGCAATGCCTTTGGTCGCCGCGAATGCGGGGGACATGCGCATAGCTTTCGGCGATTTGCCGGGAATTGAATCCATCCAGACGCTCGCCGCAATCGAGCGTGCCAAGGAACGCGGCGTCAATGTCGATCTGATCATCCTCAACGACGAGGATCTGGCATCCCAGGCGATCGTCGGCGGCCAGGCCGATGTCGGCATCGGTTCGCCCTACACGCTGATCCAGAAAGTCGGCGTGCCGATCCGCCTGTTCGATCAGATTTCCACACAGCGCTTCTTCCCGGTGGTCAACAGCGACTCCTACAAGGCATGGAAGGATCTTGACGGGCAGGAAGTCGCCGTCCAGGCACGTGGCTCCGGCACCGAAGCGGTGATGCTGCTGATGGCCAAGAAGAACGGCATCACGCTTGGCAAGATCAGCTATGTCCCAGGTTCGGAAGTCCGCCGCAACGCGCTTCTCCAGGGTACGCTGAAGGCATCCATCGTCGATGCCGCCAACCGGCGCGCGCTTGAGGAAGAAGCCCCCGGCAAGTTTACCGTCCTGCCGGTGGAAGACGTCAGCGCCACCGATGAGGCTCTGTTTGCGACCGAGGACTATCTCCAGAAAAACGCCGCCGATGTCGATATTCTGGTCGAGGAACTGATGAAGACGGCGCGCGAGATCACCGAGAATCCGCAGGCTGCGGTCGACATGCGTAACAAATACAAGCTCTTGCCGGATCTCGGGGCGGATGCCGATGCCGAGATCGCCGCCTATTACAAGGAAACCGCGGAAGCCGGGAGTCTGGCGCTCAACGGCGGTGGCGCCGATGCGGCCAAGGACGATTTCGCCTTCTTCAGCGCCGCTGGCCAGATCGAAGGCGATCCCGCCACCCTCAAGGTCGAGGATTTCTGGGATGTCTCGGTCATCGACCGGGCCGTCGCCAAGCTCGGCAAGAAATAGGCCGGCCTGATGGCAGCGTTCAGGGCACAGAGCGAGGCCGTTGGCCTCTCTCCCGTCTCGCGGCCGGGCAGCGTTCGTGGATGGGGAGAACATCCCGCCTTTCTGCGGCTTGTCTCGATCGTGCTTTTTGCCGGAATATGGGAGATCGCCGGACGCATTCCGGTAAGCTTCGCCTTTCCGACCTTTTCCGACACGCTCATGGCTTTCTTCCGGCTGATGGTCGACGGCAGCATGCCTGTCGCCTACGTCTCGACGCTTCAGCCGCTGCTGCTGGGCGTGGTTCTGTCGACATTTCTGGGGGTCGGCCTCGGCACGCTCTGCGGCCTATGGCGTACCGGGGAATGGCTGGTGATCCCGATGTTCATCGTGCTGCAGGCGGCTCCCGTCGCCGCCTTCATCCCGATGGTCACCTTCGTCTATGGCATCGGCATGACCGCCAAGACGCTTGCCGTGATGATCCTGGCGCTGCCGGTCATCGTCCTGAACACCTATAAGGCGGTGCGCAACGTCAACGAATCGCTCGTCGTCATGGGCCGCTCGTTTCTCGGAACGCGGTGGCAGGTGGTGACCAAGATCATCCTGCCAGATGCCAGTCCGGTGATATTCGCCGGCCTTCGCCTTGGCGTGGCTGCCGGCTTCGTCGGCGTTGTTCTGGCCGAATTGCTGATCACCCCGACCGGGATCGGCGATCTCATCACGTTCCACCGCTCGCGCGCCGATTATGCCGAGATGTATGCAACCATCGCCTCGATCATCGCCCTTTCGACCCTGACACTGGTTTTCCTGCAGTGGATCGAAACGCGCGTTTTCAGGCCTGAATACAGGGGATCCTGAATGCGCGCCGCCACCTTACGCAAGGAGCCTGCACCCGTGCCCACGCCGCTCGATTCGCCCGCGCCGCTCGATTCGATCGTGGAAGTGCGTGGCGTTTCCAAGACCTATGGAGACGTCGAAGCGCTGCGCAAGATCGATCTGGATTTTCCGCGCGGCAAGCTGACGAGCCTGCTAGGCCCCAGCGGCTGCGGCAAGACCACGCTGCTGAAGATCATCGCCGGCTTGGTCGAAGCCAATGCCGGAACCATCAGCGTCGATGGCAAACTGGTCAGCGCGCCCGGACCGGAACGAGCCTTCGTGTTCCAGGATTTTGCACTGATGCCGTGGGCGACGGTGATCCGCAACGTCGCCTTTGGCCTGGAGTTGCGCGGCGTCGCAAAATCGCTGCGTGAGGACAAGGCGCGTCACTACATCGGCGAAGTCGGCCTCGCCGGGTTCGAGAATAAGTATCCGCATGAACTTTCCGGCGGCATGCGCCAGCGTGTCGGCCTGGCGCGCGCCTTGGCGGTCAATGCCGACGTGCTTTTGCTCGACGAGCCGTTTTCGGCCGTCGACGAGCAGAACCGGCGCAAGTTCCAGGAAGATCTGATCCGGCTTCGTACCAACGAGAACAAGACCTTCATCTTTGTGACCCATTCGATCGAGGAGGCGGTCTACATTTCCGACCGCATCGTGCTGTTGTCGCCCAGACCGGGCCGGATTTCGCGCATCATCGAGCCTGAAATCGATCGCTCCGGCGACCCCGAACTGATCCACCGGGATGAGCATTATCTCGATACGGTCGAAGAAATCTGGCAGGGGCTGAAGCAATATGTGGAGTGATCGCCCTGTGGCCGTCGCGCCGGACGGACCGCGCCAGCCTGTGCCGGCCTGCAAGAATGGGGTGCCGGCATGAAGCTGTTCGACTACCGCGTGCCGATGATGGCCTCGCTTCTCGTCTGGTGCGTGGTGTGGGAAATCGTCGGCCGGCTCGATCTGGTTTTCCTGCTGCCGCCCTTCAGCAGCGTTCTGGCCGCCGCGTTCGATCTCGTGCAGACGCAGTCCTGGCAAAGCGCGACCGTCACTACCTTGCGTGCTTTCGTCGTCGGCATGGCGCTATCGATCGTGGTCGGCATTCCGCTCGGCATCCTCATGGGGCGGGTCAAGCTTGCCGACGAACTGCTCGGCATGTGGGTCAACATCTTTTCCAGCGCGCCGCTTTCCGCGCTGGTGCCGGTGCTGATGATCCTGTTCGGCTTCGGCGAGAAGACGATCGTGGCGGCGGTGTTCCTGTTCGCGATCTGGATCATCGTCCTCGATACCCGCGCCGGGGTTCGCCACATCTCGCCGTCGCTGGTCGAAATGGCGCGGTCCTACGGCGCCTCGCGCAGGGCGCTTTACGCCAAGATCATTCTTTGGGCAGCCTTGCCCGAAATCCTCGCCGGCATACGCCTTGGCCTCATCCGCGGCGTCAAGGGCGTCGTCATCGGCCAGTTGCTGGTGGCCATCGTCGGCTATGGCGCGCTGTTCGAGACTTTCTCGCGCAATTTCCGCATGGCCGAATTCTGGGCCCTGACCATCATCCTTTTCGCATTCGCCCTGCTGGTGGCCGAACTGATCGAAAAGGTCGAAGCCAAAGTCGAATTTTATGCAGGAGCAAGACAATGAACATGCACGACGCAGCCGCAAACTACGTCATCGAACCGATGATCATACCGGGCATCCCAGTGGCCGGCGGAGGCGTATTCCCGGTGCACAGGGTCTATTGCGTCGGGCGCAATTATGCCGCGCATGCCGTGGAAATGGGGCACGATCCGGACAAGGATCCGCCCTTCTTCTTCCAGAAGAACCCAGACAATCTCGATACCAGCGGGCAGTTTCCCTATCCGCCGGCGTCGAGCGACGTTCACCATGAGATCGAGATGGTCGTGGCGCTGAAGAGCGGGGGCAGGGACATTCCGCTCGAAAAGGCGCTCGACTGCATCTACGGCTATGGCGTTGCCCTCGACATGACCCGGCGCGACCTGCAGGCCAAGGCCAAGGACATGGGCCGCCCGTGGGAAGTGGGTAAGGCATTTGAGGCTTCAGCGCCCTGCACGCCGCTGGTTCCGGCAAGTACCGTCGGCCATCCGACCAAGGGCGCCATCTGGCTCGACGTCAATGGCGAGCGCAAGCAGACCGGCGACCTCAACCAGATGATCTGGAAGGTGCCGGAAATGATCGCCTATCTTTCAGGCCTGTTCACGCTGATGCCGGGCGACATCATCCTGTCCGGCACGCCTTCCGGTGTCGGCCCCGTCAAGCGCGGCGACGTTCTCAAAGGGCATGTAGACGGGATTGACGATCTCGATGTCCGCGTCGTCTGACCGGATGTGACGACCGTGTGCATCCCGTTTTCGAGATGCACACGGGCCGTGGATGCATCGGAATCATGCCGAGGCAGGGTTTCAGCCGGTCGCCTCGAATCCGGTGAGGACGCCGACGGCGTTGATGCCGATTTCGTCGACCGCGTAGCCGCCTTCCATGACGAACAGCGTCGGCAGGCCAAGCTTGGCGATGCGCGCGCCGATCTTGGGGTAGTCGGGGCTTTTCAGCTTGAACCGGCTGATCGGGTCCTTCTCGAACGTATCGACGCCCAGCGAGACGACGACCACGTCCGGGGCATAGGCAACGAGCTTGCGGCAGGCATCTTCCAATGAGGCGTTCCACGCATCCCAATCCGTGCCGAAGGGCATCGGATAGTTCAGGTTGAAACCCTCGCCCGGTCCTTGCCCGCGTTCGTCGGCATGGCCGAGGAAGTATGGATATTCCACCATTGGGTCGGCGTGCAGGTTCAACACCTGCACATCGCCTCGGGTATAGAAGATTTCCTGCGTACCGTTGCCGTGGTGGTAGTCGACGTCGAGGATCGAGACGCGCCGCGCACCCTGGTCACGGAACCACTGCGCCACAACGGCGGCGTTGTTGATGTAGCAGTAGCCGCCCATGAAGCCGGCGCCGGCATGGTGGCCGGGCGGACGGCACAGCGCGAAGGCGGCCCGTTCGCCGCCCTTGACGATGGCTGCCGCCGTCAGCGCGACATCGTAGGATGACTTGATCGCGTCCCATGTGCCTTTGACGAAAGGTGCGCCGCCGTCGAACGAATAAAAGCCCAGCCGGGCGTCGATGGTTTTCGGTAGAACGTCGCCGCGCAGGCCACGCGTCGGCCATGCGAACGGAAGGGCGCAGCCTTCATGGCCCGCCGCTTCCCATTGCGGCCAGACGGTCGGAAGGAAGTCGATATAGTCGGCCCGGTGCACCTGCTTGGCAGCGGCGAGATCATGCGCTCGCGGCGGCAGGATCGGGCCGAGTTTTTCGCTTTCCACCCGCGCCTTGACGATTTCGGCGCGCGAGGGCTTTTCGAAACCGGGCACGATTGCCCCCGAAATCAGTTCCATGGTTCCGGCGTGGCCGGCGTGAAGCGGTGAAAAAACGGTCTTCATGAAACCCTTCCGATCCTGTCTAGGCAGAGCGTAGCTGCGTCATCCCCTGCTTAACAAGCGCTGTGCCAAGCAGCTACGGCTTGCTGGCATGGCCGGCCCTCGTCTAGCGTGTCGCCATCGTCAACGACCTTGCAGGCATTTCATGGTTTTGGCCGCGGACCTGATCGTCACCAATGCACGCGTTCTGACGATGGACGAGGACAATCCGTCGGCGGAAGCGGTGGCGGTCAAGGACAGGGCGATCCTTGCCGTCGGCAGCCGCGCCGATATCGGGGAACTGCAGGGGCCTGACACCAGAACCATCGATGCGCGGGGCGGATCGGTCGTGCCGGGCTTCGTCGAAGCGCATATGCATCTGTTTTCCGGTGCGGCCGAACTGGCGCACCTGCAACTCTTTGGCGTTGCCGGCTTCGAGGCCTTGCAAGAGGCGATCCGCGCCTATGCGCCGACGCGGCCGGACGCGAAAATGCTGGTCGGCCAAGGCGTCGACTATACTGTACTCGGTTCAGAGCGGGTAACGCGACACCATCTCGACGCCATCCTGCCGGATCGCGCCTTCTGCATGGCGGCACCCGATCACCATACGATGTGGGCCAACACCAAAGCGCTGGAAATGGCGGGCATTCTGCACGGCCGCTCCCTCGGAGCCGGCAACGAGATCGTCATGGGCGCTGATGGCCTGGCGGAAGGCGAGTTGTGCGAAAACGAAGCGTTTGGGCCCGTTCTCAACCTGGCCGGTGAAAGCCGCGTGCGGCTCGGTCTTTCGACCGGGGGCGAGCCGGACCCGCTGCCGACGCCCGAGGAGCGGGCTACCGACCGGGCCATCATGCGGCGCGGGCTCGCCTGGTGTGCCCGCCACGGCATCACCTCGATCCAGAACATGGACGGCAATCTCTACCAGCTCGAACTGCTGGCCGAGATCGAGGCGGAAGAGGGCTTGGCCTGTCGGGTACAGGTGCCGTTCCACTACAAGAATTTTATGACACTGGATATGCTCGACAAGGCGTCAATGATGGCTGGGCGCTATACCGGCGAGTGGCTTTCGTCCGGCATGGTCAAGGTTTTCTACGACGGCGTACTCGACAGCTGGACGGCGGCGATGATCGAGCCCTATGCCGATCGCCCCGATTGGGTCGGCGAGCCGCTGTTTTCTCCGCAGCAATTCAAGGAACTCGCCGTCGAGATCGACCGTCGCGGCTTGCAGATCGCCGTGCACTCGATCGGTGACGGGGCGGTGCGCGCCGTGCTCGACGGCTATGAAGCGGCGCAGAAGGCGAACGGCAAGCGCGACAGCCGCCACCGGGTCGAGCATATCGAAGTGATCGCCGCCTCTGACGTGCCGCGCTTTGCCGAGCTTGGCGCCATCGCCTCGATGCAGCCGCCGCATCCGCCGGGCGCCATGGGCTTTCCGCTGGAGCCGACCGTTTCACGCATCGGCGCCAGCCGCTGGCCGCTCAGCTATGCATGGCGCACGCTTAAAGATGCCGGCGCGCATGTCGTTTTCGCCTCGGACTGGCCGGTATCGCCGATCGATCCGATCCTCGGCATGCAGGCTGCCATCCTGCGCAAGCGGTGGGCGAAGAGCGACCCGGATCAGAGCTTTTCGCTGATTGAGGCGCTGGCCGGCTATACGGTCGAAGGCGCTTACGCCGGCTTCATGGAGCATCGCAAAGGCAGGCTGAAGCCCGGTTTCCTGGCCGATCTGGTGGTGCTTTCGGCCGATATCGAGGCGACCGACCCCGAAAACCTGCATACGGTGCAGGTCGTTTCCACGATATGCGGCGGCAAGGTCACCTATCAGGCGTGATGCCGGGCGATGATGCTGGAATGACACCGCTGCGGCTTTTTGAATCCGGGTCAGGCTGGACTGTTGCCAAGCCAGTGCGCATGTGGTGACAATCGAAACAGGAACGGGACCCGCCGATAAGAGCGGACCTAAAACGACGGGGTGCTGTGTGCCGGAAACGCCGGGTAGGAACGCGATAGAAGTTCGCGGGGTTCGCAAAATCTTCGGTACTGGCGAGGCGCAGGTCGCGGCGCTCGACACGGTTTCCGTTTCCATCCGGGAAAACGAGTTCTTCACGCTGCTTGGCCCGTCCGGCTGCGGCAAGACGACGTTGCTGCGGCTGATTGCCGGCTTCGATTTTCCGAGCGCCGGCGAAATCATGCTCTACGGGCAAGACATCGCCCCGCTGCCGCCGTTCAAGCGGCCGGTGAATACGGTATTCCAGTCCTACGCGCTGTTTCCGCATATGACGGTGGCGCAGAACATCGGTTTCGGCCTCGAAATGCTCGACAAGCCAAAGGCCGAGGTCAAGGCGCGTGTCGCCGAGATGCTCAAGCTGGTGAAGATGGAGGCGCTCGCCAATCGCCGCACCAGCCAGATTTCCGGCGGCCAGCAGCAGCGCGTCGCGCTGGCGAGGGCGCTGGCACCGCAGCCGAAGGTGCTTTTGCTCGACGAGCCGCTTTCGGCGCTCGACTACAAGCTGCGCAAGGAAATGCAGATCGAACTGAAGCGGCTGCAGGGCGAGACCGGCATCACCTTCATTTTCGTCACCCACGATCAGGAAGAAGCCCTGACCATGTCGGACCGTATTGCGGTGATGTCGTCGGGTAAGATCCTGCAGGTCGGCGCGCCGCACGATATCTATGAGAAACCGGCCGAGCGTTTCGTCGCCGACTTCATAGGCGAAACCAACTTCCTCGAAGGCGAGGTGGTCGGTGAAGCGAACGGTCGTGCAACGGTAAAACTTTCGTCCGGCTCGGAAATTTCGGCCTCGCTGCCCGCAGGCTTTTCGCCCAGTGGCAAGGCGACTGTCGTGGTGCGGCCGGAACATGCGCATATGGCAGCCGCCGACGAAAAGGCTTCCTTTTCCGGCATTGTCGAAAACGCCGTCTATCTCGGCACCGACACGCATTTCCACGTCAGGCTCGACGACGGCGGCGTTTTCATCGTGCGCCAGCAAAACAGCCGTGGCGCATCGCGCAGCTTCGAGCAAGGCGACCGCGCCGGCGTCGTCATCGGCAGCGATGCCGCGCAGTTGCTGAAGGACTGACCATGGCGAGCGCGCAGGAAGTCGCTGCCAAGGCCCAGCATCGCGATATCCGCAACCGCTGGCTGCTTTCGGCCCCGGCGCTGCTGGTCATTTTCTTCGCGGCCAGCGGGCCGCTGCTCATCGTACTGGTCTATTCATTCCTGGCGCCCGGACCTTATGGCGACGTGAAGTGGCAATTTTCCACCGACGCCTGGACGAGCGTGTTCCTGGAACGCGATATTTTCGACGACACGCTGTCGCTGGCCAGCGCCCATCTCACCATTTTCTGGCGTTCGGTCAAACTGGCGTTGATGACCACCGTGGCGACGCTGTTGATCGGGTTCCCGACCGCCTATTTCATCGCCACACGCAGCGAACGATCGCGCGATATCTGGCTGTTCCTGATCACCATTCCGTTCTGGACGAACCTTCTCATCCGCACCTTCGCCGTGCTGCAGATCATCCGCAACGAGGGCATCATCAATACGGTGCTGCTCAAATTCAGCATCGTCTCTAGCCCGGTCCAGATTCTCTACACCGACACCGCCATCCTGATCGGCATGGCTTATGTCTACTTGCCGCTGATGGTGCTGCCGATCTACGCCAGCATGGAGAAACTCGATTTCAGGCTGGTCGAGGCGGGCTACGACCTCTACGCCACCCGTTTTCAGGTGCTGAGGCGCATCATTTTCCCGCTGGTCAAGCCGGGCGTGATCGCCGGCTCCATCCTCGTCTTCATCCCGGCGATCGGCGCCTATGTGACGCCGAGCGTGCTTGGCGGCGGCAAGAACCTGATGCTGTCGAACCTTATCGAACTGCAGTTCGGCCAGGGCCGCAACTGGCCGCTGGGGGCGGCTCTGTCGATCACGGTGATGGTCATCGTCATGGCGGCGCTACTGGTCTATGTCCGCAACATCGGCGGGTCGGAAACGCGCAATGGCTAAGAGCTTTTCCATCAAGCACCAGCCCGGCTTCACCGCGATCGCCGCAGCCTGCTTCGCCATGCTCTATATGCCGATCGTCGTGCTGGTGGTCTATGCCTTCAATGCGTCGAACTCGACCTCGGAGTGGGGCGGCCTCTCGCTGAAGTGGTTCCATTCGGCCTGGAACAACGAGCAGGTCATCGATGCCACCGTGCGTTCCTTCCAGATCGCTTCCGTGGCGGCTGCGCTTGCCACCATCGTCGCCACCATGGCGGCGCTGGCCACCACGCGCACCGAGCCCTATCCCGGCCTTACCTTCAAATATGCGGCGATCAACCAGCCGCTGATGGTGCCCGAGATCGTGACCGGCGTGGCGCTGCTGATCTTCTTTTCACGCATCAAGATATTTTCCGGCTATTCTGGCCTCGGCTATCTGATCGCCGCGCATACGGCGTTCTGCATTCCCTTCGCTTATCTGCCGATCCGGGCGCGGCTCGAAAACATGGACCTGACGCTGGAGCGCGCCGCAGCCGACCTCTACGCGACGCCGTGGCGGACGTTCAGGCGCGTTACCTTGCCGCTTCTTTGGCCGGGAATCCTTGCCGGGCTGATGCTGGCTTTCGTCATTTCGCTCGATGACGTCGTCATCACCGAATTCGTCAAGTCGGGCGGCCAGGACACGCTGCCGACCTACATGCTTGGCCAGATACGCCGGGGAATTACGCCCGAGATCAATGCGATATCGGTAGCGTTCCTGCTTTTGTCGGTCGTTATCGTGACCTTGTTTTTCTTCGTAAGCAGAAAACGGGAATAAGTATTGCAAAGGGAGAGAAGACGATGACCTGGAAGATCAAGGCAACAGCCGTGGGGCTGGCGCTGCTCGCCTCGACGAGCTTCGCTTTCGCCGACGGCGAACTGAACATCTACAACTGGGGCAACTACACCAGCCCCGACGTAATCAAGAAATTCGAGGAAAAATACAACGTCAAGGTGACGGTCACCGACTACGATTCCAACGATACCGCCCTTGCCAAGGTCCGCCAGGGCGGCACCGGCTTCGACATCGCGGTGCCTTCCCAGACCTTCGTGCCGATCTGGATCAAGGAAGGGCTGGTGCAGGAGACTGACCCGAGCACGATGGAGAATTTCAAGAACGTCGCGCCCGAATGGGCCAATCCCGACTTCGACCCCGGTCGTAAATATTCCGTGCCGTGGGCCTGGGGCACCGTCGGCATCGTCGTCAACACGGATTTCTACAAGGGACCGTCCAATAGCTGGGGTATCATCTTCAATACGCCCGACGAGTTGAAGGGTAAGGTCAACGTCGTGCCGGAAATGAACGATGTGATGTTTGCGGCGACCAAATATGTCGGGGCCAAGCAATGCGCCGACGACAAGGAAACGCTGAAGAAAGTGCGCGACACGCTGGTTGCGGCCAAGCCGAACTGGCTCGCCATGGAATACAACACCATCGAAAAGATGGGCGCGGGCGACTTCAAGGCGACCAGCGACTGGAACGGCTCGGCGCTGCGCCAGCGGCTGGCCAATCCGGCCATCCACTACTTCTACCCGAAGGAAGGCTACGGCCTGTGGAGCGACAACGTCGTCGTGCTGAAGGAGGCCAAGAACGTCGAGAACGCCAAGCTGTTCCAGAACTTCATCATGGACCCGGAAAACGCCGCTGGCCTGTCTGCCTTCCACCGCTACGCCAACGGCATTGCCGGCTCGGACAAATACATGCCGGCCGACATGAAGGACGCCCCCGAAGTGGTGATCCCGGAGGAAGACAAGGCGCAGGGCGAATTGCAAGTCCTGTGCTCGCCGGAAACCCAGGAGATCTACACCAAGATCTGGACCGAGCTCCAGAAGTAGGCGTTTATCCAATGGCCGCGCGGCAAGGCGTCATCGTCCTGTCGCGCGGCCATTGTATTGCGTCCAGGTGCCGGCTGGATCGGCTGCAAAATTGCTTTACCGGCAATTCAATGCATGATTGGCACGGTCGCGCATGGGCGCGGCTTACCCGCGGCCGCATGAGCCGCGAGCACAATGGAAGAGGAATACGGTTTGAATTGGAAGGTAACGACGGCCGCCATGGGCTTGGCATTGCTGGCTTCGACGGGGATGACCCGGGCAGAGGGGCAACTGAATCTGTTTCAGTGGGGCAACTACACCAATCCGGAAGTCATCAAGGACTTCGAGAAGAAGTACGACGTCAAGGTGACGATCACCGACTATGATTCCAACGACACGGCCTTGGCCAAGGTTCGCCAGGGCGGCCATGGCTACGACATGGTAGTGCCTTCGCAGACCTACATGCCGATCTGGATCAGCGAAGGGCTGTTGCTTGAAACCGACCCCGGCAAGATGGAGAATTTCAAGAACATCGAGGCGGAATGGGCCAATCCGGGCTTCGATCCGGGCCGCAAATATTCGGTGCCGTGGGCGCTGGGCAGCGTAGGCATCGCCGTCAACACCGACACCTACAAGGGCGACATCAACACGTGGGACATCGTCTTCAAGACGCCCGATGAACTGAAGGGCAAGGTCAACCTCATCCCGGAGATGAAGGACGTCATTACCGCGGCAGTCAAATATCTCGGCGGCGAGCAATGCACGGACGACATGGCCATGCTGAAGAAGGTGCGCGACCTTCTGGTGGAGGCCAAGCCGAACTGGATCGCCATGGAATACAGCACCGTCGAGAAGATGAGCGCCGGCGATTTCAAGGCGACGACGGCGTGGAACGGGGCTGCCATGCGCATGCGCCTCGCCAATCCGGCCATCCACTACGGTTACCCCAAGGAGGGCTTCACGCTGTGGAGCGACAATCTGGTGGTGTTGAAGGACGCCAAGAATGTCGAGAATGCCAAGCTGTTCCAGAACTACGTCATGGATCCGCAAGTGGCGGCCAAGCTTTCCTCGTTCCACCGCTATGCCAACGGCGTCGCCGGCTCCAAACAATATCTTCCGGACGACATGAAGGATGCGCCCGAACTGGTTATCCCGGCCGATCTGGCAAGCCATGGCGAACTGGCGATCAAATGCTCGCCGGAAACCCAGGCGCTCTACACGAAGATCTGGACTGAACTGCAGAAATAGCCTCTGTTGGCGGCGGACCCGGCTGAACAACCGCCGGGTCCGTTTTCTATCTGCCCCGGAGCGGCTCATGAATTCCTATCGAAACGGCGAGGCGCAACCGCCCATCATGCGCGGATCGCCGCCAGAAATGGTGCCGCCGAAGCTTGATTGGGATCGCCCGCCATGGAACCGCTGGTCCTTTCAGCATATCCGCGAAATCCTGCCGACCGTCGAGGTCTGGCGAGGTGACGGACCGGTTCGGACGCTGCCGACGGCGCCCGTCGAACTCGAAACGCTGCTGGTCACGGA
>JBARYG010000195.1:0-2088 GCA_049647745.1 Mesorhizobium sp. | reverse complement strand
CGCCGGCGCCGACGATCATCGGGCCGGCACCGTCGTCGCGCACGATCAGGGTTCCGACGGCGGGGTTGGTTGCCGTGCGGCCGGCGTTCCTGCGCGACAATCTGAGCGCGGCCGCCATATAGCGGCGGTCAAGCGCCTGTTGTTCAGCCTCGCTGCGCCGGGAAGCCACCATCGTTCAACCGGGCTCCTCGTCGCCCTTCAACTCGCCCAGAACGTCGTGGAAATCCTTTGCTTCGCGAAAATTACGATACACCGAGGCAAAACGTACATAGGCGACATCATCGAGCGATTTCAGCGCTTCCATCACCAGCCGGCCGACCTCGCCCGAAGCCACTTCCGTTTCGCCGGAGCTTTCCAGCTGGCGCACGATGCCGGTGACGGCGCGGTCGATGCGCTCGGGATCGACATTGCGCTTGCGCACGGCGATTTCGACCGAACGCAGCAGTTTGTCGCGGTCGAACGGCACCTTGCGGCCCGATTTCTTGACCACGACGAGATCGCGAAGCTGCACCCGCTCGAACGTGGTGAAGCGGCCGCCGCAATCGGGGCAGACGCGCCGTCTGCGGATGGCGGAACCGTCCTCGGCGGGCCGGGAATCCTTCACCTGGGTATCTTCGGACTGGCAATAGGGGCAGCGCATGGTCGATGTTGCCTCACGATTCTGACGATAGCGAAGGCTTAAAGCCTTTCGGCGCGAGTGCAAACATGAGAACGGCCTCGCTACCGGGAGATAGCGAGGCCGCACAACAATTTCTATGCCGATGATCAGCCCTGGTAGGAATACATCGGGAAACGGTCCGTCAACGCGACGACCTTCTTTTTCACCGCAGCTTCGACCGCAGCGTTGCCTTCATCGGAATTGGCGACCTTCAGCCCATCCAACACCTCGGCAATCAGATGGCCGATTTCGCGGAATTCGGCCTCACCGAAGCCGCGCGTGGTGCCAGCCGGCGTGCCGAGGCGAACGCCTGAGGTGACGAACGGCTTTTCCGGATCGAAAGGAATGCCGTTCTTGTTGCAGGTGATGTTGGCACGGCCGAGCGCTGCCTCGGCGCGCTTGCCGGTGGCGTTCTTCGGCCGCAGATCGACCAGCATCAGGTGGTTGTCGGTGCCACCCGAGACGATGTCGAGGCCGGTATCTTTCAGGCTCGCCGCCAGCGTCTTGGCGTTGGCCGCGACGTTTTGGGCGTAAAGCTTGAACTCCGGCTTCAGCGCTTCGCCGAGCGCCACCGCCTTGGCGGCGATGACGTGCATCAAAGGACCGCCCTGCAGACCCGGAAACACCGCCGAATTCATCTTCTTGGCGATATCCTCGTCATTGGTGAGGATCATGCCGCCGCGCGGGCCGCGCAGCGATTTGTGGGTGGTGGTGGTGACGACATGGGCGTGCGGCAGCGGCGACGGATGCACGCCGCCGGCAACCAGACCGGCAATGTGGGCCATGTCGACCATCAGGTAGGCGCCGACCGCGTCGGCGATTTCGCGGAAGCGCTTCCAGTCCCAGACGCGCGAATAGGCGGTGCCGCCAGCGAGGATCAGCTTCGGCTTGGTTTCATGCGCCGTCTTCTCGATGACATCCATGTCGAGCAGATGGTCATCCTTGCGCACCCCGTAGGAAACGACCTTGAACCACTTGCCGCTCATGTTGACGGGGGAGCCGTGGGTAAGATGGCCGCCCGAATTGAGGTCCAGGCCCATGAAGGTATCGCCCGGCTGCAACAGAGCCAGGAACACCGCCTGGTTCATCTGGCTGCCGGAATTGGGTTGGACGTTGGCGAAGTTGCAGCCGAAAAGCTTTTTCGCCCGCTCGATGGCCAGTTCCTCGGCCACGTCGACGAACTGGCAGCCGCCGTAATAGCGCTTGCCCGGATAGCCTTCGGCGTATTTGTTGGTCAGCACGGAGCCTTGCGCCTCGAGGACGGCGCGCGAGACGATGTTCTCGGAGGCGATCAGCTCGATCTCGTGGCGCTGGCGGCCAAGCTCGTTGCGGATGGCGCCGAAGACTTCCGGATCGATATCGGCAAGCGGGGTTTCGAAGAAGGCGTCGCGTGTTTTCTGGGCTGCCGATGCACTGGCCATGTCTGGTAG
>JBARYG010000194.1:0-31697 GCA_049647745.1 Mesorhizobium sp. | reverse complement strand
TGTCCGGAGGGTCGTTTTCGCCCCCCGCTGATTTGCCAGTTAGGAAACCTGCCCGGCGACATGAAGCACGACGGCGGCGAAAACGACGGCGCGGCCGACGCACATGACAGAGAAGGCTAGGCCGTTCGTCCAGTGGCCGGGGTCACTGAAAACGGGGCGTTGGCGGTATTCGTAGCCGAGGGCAGCCATGGCGACACCGCTGGCGAAAAAGACTGTCCAAGTGGCGGCATCGATCGGTAGCGGGGTCATTTCAGTCCTTCCTTTCATGCTCTGCGATAGCGGCCCTGATCGCAATTTCCGCAAGTTTTTCGCTCTGTGCGATCCCCTGCGAAACAGGGCGGGCATGGCCCGCCAGCGTGTCCCAGCGGTCTAGCTGCCAGATCCAGTTTCCGTCTGCCTGCCGCTCGGCACATGCGCAAAAATTGCCGAGTTCCCCGCTGATGAAATCAGGATCGCCTTCGCCAATGCCGTCCATGTAAAAGCCAGTATTCATGACACTCTCCGTTCTTGTTGCCTGCAATTTCGTGATGCCATGCGGCATCCTCCGTGGTGGATATTTTGGGAAAGAGGAAGGACAGGCGGGGGCCGTAGCCCCGGCCGTTACGCGGCATCTTCCCATGGCAGGGCCTCGGCTGCGCATTGCGTCAGATGCCAGCGGGCTTCGTGTTCAGCGATGTCCGCCTCGATCTCGGCGCGGGCCTCGGCTTCCGCCAGCGTCTGACGGGCACGGCGAACGAGTTCGGCGCGCATTTTTGCAAGCGTGGCATCGGTGGGCGCGAAGCTCGTCGTCCAGCCCGGCATGACATTCAACGTGTTCACCGTGAGCCCGGTGACTTTCGAAAGTTCTGCCGGCGAGAGCGCCAGGCGCTTCCGGAGGTCTACATACTCATGACGTCGGCGGTCACGGTCGGCTGCCGTCGCCTCGGGATTTCCGCGAAGGCGGACGGCGGGAGGAATTCCCGCGCGGGTGCGGCGGTCGAGTTCTGCCCGCATTTTCGCGAGGCTGACGCGGGTGGGCGTGGGCGAGTAAATCGAGCGACTGGGATAGGCGCGCACGGTGCTGACGGCGCGGTCCAGCAGCGCCGCCAAGGCCTCTGGCGACATGCCGAGACGGTCGCGGAGTTCGATGTATTCGACGCGGCGGCTCTCGCGGTCTGCTGCGGCGGCTGCGGGACTTCCGCCGACGTGCGGACGTCCAGGCGGCAGGATCTCGGGGGTCTTCATGGCTTCCTCCCTTGAGGCTCGGTTTCGAGTTCCGCCAGCTTCGCGGCGGTGTCGTCGCGGTCGTAAGCCGCGCGGGCGTATGCCTGACAGCGCCGGGCGAAGGCCTCTTTTGCAAGGCCTTCGGTCGGCATGTGGCCGTATCGGGCAAGCGTCTCCAGAATGAGAGTGGCGTGGTATTTCGCTTGTTCGACGGCTACGCGGTGCGCGGTGGCAAGGTCTTCGGGGGCGGACATTATGCGGCCTCCTGTTCTGTCTGTGCTGCGGGGGCGAGCGGGTCTTTCAGCCAGCGAGCGCGGGCCTGCCCAGCGGGGGAGGCTCTGAAAGCCTTGTGGGCTGCCATCCATGCGTCAAAGGCATCCTGGTAGCGCTCGGCGGCATTTTTGTACGCCTGCCGGCGCTGATGCCAGTAGTCCCCGTGAGGCGAATCGTTGTCGTGCTGAATGCAAGCAAGCACGCACCGCCCCTCTTCTTCCTTCGCCTTCGTCGCCTGAACGAGTTCGGCGTGAAGCTCCTCTTTGCGCTGCCATTCCGGCGAGTCTTCCCAAAACTTTTTCATGAGTTCTCCCTCTGGTTTTCTGGAGCCTTTCGGCCCTCTCCGGAGCGGCTGCGCGAGCCGTTCGGGGGAAGGCCGCGCGGTCAGGCGCGGTCCAACATGATTTCCTCGGCGGCATCGATCGCGGCGGCGGCACGGGCAAAATGGCCCATGACCTCACCCATCGTGCAGCCGTCTTCATCCCACCGGGTCAGATAGCTATCGATGTCGCCGGCGTAGGCCATGAAGTCGGCGCCAAGGGCGGCCCATGCGGCGACGGCATGGACGGGTTTCAGGCGGTCGGCTTTCGCGCCGTTCATGTGGCCGTCCAAGCGGGCGGCGGCTTCGGTTTCGGTGAACATGGTCGTCTCTCCTGTGCTTGGGGTTCCGTCAGGCGTACAAGGCGCGGCGGTGGTTCTCGATCCAGTATTTTGCCGTCGTTCCGCGCTTCAACGCAGCATCGTCCGGATGCTTGCGGGCGAAGGCTTCGCGGATAGAGAGAGCGTAAGCGATTTGTTTCGGGGTGCCCGTCAGCTTCGGAAGCCCTGTCTCGGCCTGCCCGTTCTTCTCGATCTCGGCAGCCTTCTCGGCGTTCAATTCGGCAAGGGCTTCGCGCTCGATCCGGCGGCGCTCGGCTTCGGCGGTTTCGCGCTCGATGCGCTCGGCCTCGGCGCGCTGCCGTTCAGCTTTCTTTTCCTCGGCCCGCTCGTAGCCAAGCGGCCAGACGCGGCGGCGCTCGGCTTCAAACCCGCTTTCGGAAAGTTCCTCGGGCTCGTCGCCGAAAGTCGAGAGATAATAAGTCCCCGACTTCGAAGACGAATAAGCAATGTCTACCAGCTTATAGAGCCTGTCTTTCTCAAGCTGCCAGACACAATAACCGCTGCGCTTCGATCCGGAGCGGAAGTCATTTTCGAAATAGACGTATGACGATGCCTCATAGTCCGTGTATTCGAAAACCTTGCCCGGCCCTACGGCTCCGCCGCCGGCGACGTGGCCGTTGAAGCGAAGGCTTTCAAAAAGCTGGCCGCGTCCGAGTCCCAAAATTTCCTTCGACATTCTCGTTCTCCTGTTCCGTGCTTCGGGCTTTCGGCCCTCGCCGGAACGGCTGCGGGAGCCGTTCGGGGGAAGGCCGGGGCGATGTCGCCCCGGGTTCCGTGTCAGATTCTCGAAAGGGCGTTTTGAGCGGTGTGCAAGGTCGCCAGTCGGTCCCCGATTTCTCGCGCTCTCGGGCTACGAGTGTTTGGCGAGTAGGTGGAAAGCTCCCGGCGCAGCCTCCCGATCTGCTCGGCAATGTCATCCATCTGCCGGATCAGCCCCTTGTCGGACTCGTATTCAACGTCTTCCATGTCACTCTCCTTTGTCTGTCTATGCGGGCAAGATGCCCAACCCCCATGGGGAACGATCTCCGGAAGGCTTTCGTCCCTCGCCGGAAGGCATTGCAGGAATGCCCTCGGGGGAAGGCCGGGGCGATGTCGCCCCGGGTTCCGGTTAGGCGGCCTGCTGAATGTGGCCCTCTCCGTCCACGACCAGGTAGCAGTCGTCAAAGGCCTGCTCGGCCTTCGGCTGCGGCGCGGTCTGGATGTCGATGGGCGCGATGGCTGCGGCCTTGATGCGCTCGATCTGGTCGGCCGACAGGCTGACCTTGACCTTGTTCGCGCGGCTGTCCTTCGGGTAGAGGCCGAAGCTCTCAACCTCGACAACGCGCCATTCTTTCGAGAAGCGGCGGAGAACAACGCGGTTGCCCTTGACGGCGTAGCCGTAGCTGCCCGTGCTCGGTGCACTCGTAAAGCATTCGGCGGTTGCGCCAGCGCGGTAGCTCTCCGGCAGGCCAGCGTTGTCTAGCTGGGCATCGGCAGCCTTCAGCATGGCCACGACATCGCCGTAACCCGCCGTCCAGCGGTTGGCGCGACCGTTGACCTTCTCCAGCACCGCCTTGATTTCGTCTTTCTGCTCTGCCTTCAGGCCGCGCTTTCCAATCAGATTTGCCATGATTCCCTCTCCTTGTTCGGGACGCTACGGGACCAATTCCCGCTGCTCATGTAATAATTGTCGCCCGGCTTTTGGCTCTGGTCAAAGGTTATTTTTGATGAGAACGCAAAGTCTGTTTACGTGCGTAGGTATATCGACAATTCATTTCGATCACAAAAGCGTGATAAAGAGAAATGATAAAATTGTATTCTTTGTCAACATTTGAGAAAGGATTCGAGAAACCCGAGTCCTTGTTGTCAAAATTATAGAAACGGGCGCAAGCCAAGGAAAGACAAGGGAAAACCGGAAAGGAAGCCGGGAGGCGGCGCAGCGCAGGAGACTCCGCCAGCGGGAAGGATTCGCGGCATGGCGAGTCCTTGGTGTCAACATTACGGTGGGACGTCGCGGGCGGAAGCCGGAGGGAAGCCGAGGCAGGGGTTGACGGCGGACAGCCCGACCCACGCTTTCACAGCCTGGGCCTGCCTTGGCAGGGCCGGGATGCGACCGAAGGGAGGCGAGGGTTGGCCGCCGTCACCGAGCGAAAAGGTTCCATGTCTATGCGGGAGGGGTGGCGCGCGAAGCGCGTAAGGGCGAGACACGCGGCTCGCCCGAAAACCCCGGAGCATCGACATGGAAAAGAGCGAGGCGTACCCCTGCCTAAACGTGGTGGGCAGAAATCGTTTCGGAGGCGGAACGAAATTTTAGGGGCTTGTCGCAAACCGCCGGCGGGGTGACGCTTGAATCTCGGCAAAGAAAAAGCGCCGCTGTCATTGGGCTGGAACCCTCGGCGGCGCTTCTGGAAAGCATGATGATGATGATTCAGCGCACAGCATCTGTAAAGCCCCTCGCACATAGCGGGTGACGCCCCGGTCGGGATATTCCCCGACCAGCCAGCAGCCCCACTCAACCCCTCGAACAAAATTTGTTGACGGAAGCCCGAAGCGCCTCGGGTTTTCGGGATTCGACGTGTCCCGCCTCGGGCACGTCGGCAGCGGGCTTGTCCGCGACAGGCTCCGGAAAATTTTCGCCGGCGCGGTCGCGGCGGAGGCGCTGGCGGCGAAAGCTGCGGCGGCCGCCGGCAAGATTCCGACTGCGAAAAAGCTGGCGGCGGCGGAGAAGGCCAAGGGGAAGGCCTTCCACGCGAACCTGGACCTGGAGGCTCTTTTTGAATCCGCCGATGCCTCGGGTGACGTCGCCGGGGGCATGTCGGCGGAGGAAATCCGCGCTGCCGATCTGGCGGCATCGGAACGGCTCGCCCGCGAGGAGGCCGCCGAACTCGACCAGGAAGAGCGCGGCTGGCAGCAATGGGAGCGACACAAGCCGAAGCGCGGGCCGGAGATCGGGCCTTCCGAATTCGTCCCGCCGAAGATTCCGGAGGAGAAGCGCGAACCGTCGAGGGTCGCGGAATACCTGCCGCCGGAACTGCGGCCGTTCCTCGAACGGATGCCCGCGCCCCGTCGCCGGGAACGCGAGGAATGGATTCTGAAAAAGATCGGCTGGGAAGGGCTGAAGATTTTGGGGCTGTCTCCTGCCGCGCTCGCGGCATGGGCGGAAGACAACGCACGGGAATACGCGAAGCGGTTCCCGTCGAAAGACAAGGAGGGAAACCTGATGAATCAGGAAGCGAACCATCGGCGCGGGCGAGATGAGAAGGTGCAGCGCAAGCGGGGACGGCGGGCCCAGTCTGACGCGTTACTCTATGTCGAGGCGGCGATTGGCGCGGTCGGCGGGCCGAAGGCTCCCGGCAGGCCGTTATACGTGTCGGACTATGGCCTTCTGCTGCATCGCCAGCACAGGCAGCGGACAGAACAAATCCTCGGGGATTTGTGGCTGGTGCGTGAGGACGATCCCAGCGTCAGGATTCCGATGCTTGAAGTTGACAGGCGGGCGCGCGCGGCGAAGGCTGCGGAACGCCGGACCCTCATCGACATGATGCTGTACCGCTGGCGGATGCTCGGCTGGCATGTGTGTTGGATCACAGTCACATTGCCCGGGCAATACGTCTGTCACTCGACAAACGAGGGGCGACGGGCGACGGAATGGGACCCGGATCTCGGCCCGCTCGAAGCGATGGGCGCGATTCAAGAGGATTTCCACCGCGTCATGTGCATCTTGCGCGAAAAGAAAATCAGGCCTTCCGGCTTCTGGAATTCCCAGCCCCAGCAAAGCGGGACGCCTCATCGTCATATCCTCATAGCCGTGCCGTCGCTTCATGACGCGCGGGCGGTCTGTGATGCCTTCCGGAGGGAATTCGGGACGCGGAAGGGCGAGGAAGACGGTCCTGACCGTGGCTGCACCGCGTCGGTGATCGGCGATGACGACCCGAAATACCGGACGCGCAAAGGCAAGAACAAGAAGGACGAAACGCCCGCGACCGTCGCGCGGTATTCGGCGAGGTATTCGACCCGACAGGAGACGGGTGGGAAAGACGGCGACGGCAAGACCGCCGGCGGCGACGAACAGGAGCGGTTCGAGGACTGGAAGCGCCGCCGGCGCGCTCGCGGGCATACCTGGCTGGGACTGGATTCCCAGCGTTCCCCGGTGGAACTGTGGCGCACGCTGTGGGCGAACGCGCAGCGGAGCGACTACCTGCCGGACGATGCCCGGATGGCGCTCGCCATGAGGCACATGAAGTTGGTGAAGCAGTTCACCGATGCCGCCGTTACAGCAAGGGAAGCGGCGAAGGCGTTCCCCGAAGGCGACGACGATCACGCGGCGGAAATGGACGTCGCACGGGAGGCAGCGGACGAGGCCGCGCGTGAAGCGTGGCATGCCTCGATCGCGCTGGGCATGTGGCCGGACTCCGATCTCGATCCGGTAGAATTGGAATGGCTGCGCGGCGAGACGGCAGAGGGGGGCGTGGCGGACCCGCTTCCGCCCATGCCGCTGCGCGCGCCGCGTGAAACCGTCTATGGGGAGACGCACAACGCTTTTGTCGGGGCAGTCGGCACGGTCGAGCGTTTCAGGCTCACGGGGCGGGAGACGGTCGAACTACTGCTGCCGATCGCCGAAGATCTCGGCATGACGGTGGAACCGCCGGAGTCCGGAAAGCTCCGGGCGCGACACGTAAAGAAGGCGCTGAAGGCGGCAGGCTTCGGCTTCTCGATCCGCCCTGACGAGTCGATAGCCGTGTTCGACTGCTCCGGGGAGATTCTACTGAAGACAGAGCATTCCTGGCTCATCGTGGACACGGAAACGGCGAAGGCCATGGTGAAGGAATCCGCCGTTGAAACGGCACAGAAAGAGCAGGAACAGGCGAAAGAGGCGAAGATTCGATCTGCCGCAATGGAGGCCAGACTTGCGTCCATCGAGATGAAAAGCACCTTGAGGGAGAGTGGGGAAAAACGGAGGGAAAGGAGGAACCAACTTTCAGTTAGTCCCTCCTACCCAAGGTTAGGGCCTGACGGCCCTCCCCATGAGGATGAAGGGCCACCGGGATGACGAAAATCGACGTCACAACCCCCTGAAAACTACCCCGAACTGCCCCATCCTATGGAGGAAACAGGGAAGATTTGGCCCGGTAGCCAACAACCCTTTCAGGAGACAGGCCGGATCGGCTTATGCGGTGCGCCGCCGTCCCCCGGAAGGAATGACCATTATATCCGGGTTGTTATTTCCTGAGTGAATCGCCCTGATCTGGTCGCACGCTTCCATATAAGCCATCTCCATAAGGTAAGCCATGCCTCGGTTTCGGTCCGCCTTGGCCATTTGAACCAGTTCCCGCAACATCTCCTGTGTGTATCGAAGCGTCTCAAGTGAGCTAATTTTAGACATTTCCCCGACCTCCGTTAGCCGACCAAATCTAGCCGATACAAGCTTGCGCGAGGGTTTCGCTCATACACTACTTAAGCGTGCCTGTGGTGGAGTAGACACCGAACGCTAAGCAGATTAGATTGCCGCGTTTCCCGAGAGGAGGGGTCGTTGAAGGGACGGGATGAGCGCATCGCCGAAGCGCTTTCTTTGCTTAAAGACGTTCCCGATGCGGAACGTCTGCTTGCCATTCTTTCTCAAGCCCCCTCTCAACCTGCAAGCACGGACGGCCCATTCGACCTGTCCGCACTCGGACGCGAGGCAGAAATGGCAGCCGCTCTTTTAATCTCCACTTATGGCGAGGGTGCGCTTGAACGTGCGCGCTTGCTTGAAAAGAGATCCAGCAATTACTTTTCACGGCTCGTTCGCCAGAGACTGGAAGAAGCCCCGGCCGCAAAGCCATCACTTTCAGAGTAGCGGCCGACGGAAAAAGCCCGGTCGATCTCCTCAAGGACATTTTCGAGCAAGTACGCAACCAAGGGAAGGCTTTCGCGGTGAGCGAGGTCGCGCGCGAATTCGACACAACGTCCCGGGTCATGCAGCGCTTCAATCCCGCCTATGCCGGTCACGTCAACGAACCACCCGAGATGTACATCAGGGTTCCCTGTCCCGTCATCATAACAACGGCCAGCAGCAAGGATTGTCCGAATGTCCCGCGATGCCGTTTGGATGCGGTAGCCCTGCCAAAGCATTGAACGGTTCTCAACAGAATACCGTATCGCATCAACAACCCGCCCCCTGTCGTCCTCTACGATCGCCGACAGGTATGCCTCGATTCCAGTGCCGCTAGCACAACTCTGTCGGGAAACATTGAAGAATTCAGACAGGTTTGCATCACCGTAAACCCTGTCGCGCGCGATATCCCATTTCCAGATACCTTGAGTATCCAGATGGCTGTCAGCCTTCTTTGAACGCACCATGGACCCGCCTCCCCGATGCACTGTCTCTGAACGTAGCTTAGTCATTCTGAACATCACTGCAATAGCACCAAGGTACTCAACCTAAAGAACCACTCTTGGCATCTGATCGACTACAGGGCTGTAGCTGTGAGAGAGGGAATCCGACGATTTCCGACCTCCGCGCAAGAATCTGTCGCCCGTAAAGTGGTCATAGAGCGCGATTCTCAAGGTCGCCGGGGTCTTAGGTCACGGAAAAACCTGGCGTTTTCCGGTTTCGCCGTCGTCGTCGGCGGTTTGATCTTCACGCTTTTTGAACCCACGATTCCCTAACTGACCTATTAGAGGTGCGAGAAAGTGGGGTTGTGGTGCGGGCAGTAGAACTTTTTGCGGGCGCTGGCGGCATGTCGCTCGGCCTGAAACGAGCAGGCTTTGAAGTCGTCGCGGCCTATGACTCATGGCAAGCGGCCGTTGACTCCTATCGGGTGAATCTCGGCGGTTTCGTCCGGCAGGCGGACTTGAAGGACATTTTCGGTGTCGCTCCGATGATTGTCGCGCAGCGCCCCGACCTCATTGCGGGAGGGCCGCCCTGTCAGGATTTCTCAACGGCCGGCGAGCGGGTCGAGGGCGAGCGTGCGGCGCTGACGCGGGCGTTTGCCATGTATGTCAGCATCGTCCGCCCCCGGTGGTTTCTCATGGAAAATGTCCCGCAAGCGGCGACGTCCGAAGCGTGGCGGGATGCGCGGGCGATGCTCGTCCGTGCCGGATACGGGCTTACGGAGGCGAAGCTGAACGCTTCGTTTTACAGTGTCCCGCAGTCCCGCAAGCGCCTGTTCGTCGTCGGGCGGCTGGGCGAGCAGGATGGATTCCTGGAATCCGCCCTTGCCGCTGCGAGGACGGCGGAGCCGATGACGGTCAGGGATATGCTCGGCGATGCGCTGGGCAATGCTTTCTACGCGCATCCGCGCCACCCGAAGAAGCGCGGCGTGTGGGGCGTGGACGAACCCGCGCCGACGATGCGCGGTTCATCGCGACGTCCAATGCCTGCCAGTTATGAGCCGCACCCTGCCGATGCCGCCCTCGTTGCGGCCGGCGCGTTCTTCGCGCGGCCATACCACGACGGGCGCGGTGTCCGCTCATTGGACGAACCTGCGCCCTCCGTCGTCCGCACGACGCGGGAGCGGCCTCGCCAGTCTCACATCGATCGCCCGCATCCTGCGGACGTGGCGCACCCTTCGGCGGCGGCTGTCCTGACGCAAGAGCAGGTTTCCAGAATCCAAGGTTTCCCTGCGGACTGGAACTGGAACGGCGTGGCGGTGCGCGACGTGGACCAGATGATCGCCAACGCGGTTCCCGCACCGCTTGCGGAAGCTATTGGCAAGGTAATCCTGGCGCGTGATGCTGGGGAATCCATTCCCGAAATTCAGGGGCGGTTTTCGCAATGGCTACGGCGAGAACAGGGGTTTTCCAAGCCCGCCGTGTGGAATTGTCGGACTCGGATCAACAGGGCGCGACGCCTGCTCGGCGGGCAGACGTTCGCGGACGGCGCGGCGGAACTGGCGGCGCTGGAAGCCGCCGAAGGCTTCGGCGAACTCACCACAGGGACGAAATCGGACCTGCGGCGGGCGCTGCGGCTGCTGCGGGAGTTTCAGGCATCGCCGAAGATGCGGCGGAAGGGGAAGGCCAAAGCGCCGGAGGCCGTGGCGGTCGCGGCATAGGTAGTAAGGCTATGGGGCGCTGCCCCGGCGCGCTTCGCTTGCCTCCCCCGGGATATTTTTGGAAAGAGGAAGGACGGGTCCGGCCTCCCGTCGATTTCGTTTGACCCATGCAGCCGTCGGGGCGACGATATGGTTACGGTACAGCCGGGGACGGCGTTGACCGTGAAAGGGGAAGCCCGTCGATTGCGGCGGGTTTTTTCTTTGCCTACTGGTAGGCACTCCATGAAACATTGCAGCGTATAATGCCCTCGGCGACATTGAGCAGGGTCTTGGGTCACGGGAATTAGCGGCCTTTACTCCAACGGTAATTCGGATTCTTCCAATCCTGTTCGACCCTGTGGCCACCTCGCGCCGCGCAATCGACGATGGCATTCAGGGCGACAAGATCGCTGCAATTAAAGCACTCCCGAGAAACTTGGCGGTGGCCATCCTTGATGTAAACGGCCTCAATAGCATATCGGGCCAGTGCAGAATGAACGGCTAGCTCAAGGTGCCCGTGATTGCTAGAGTGGACATAAAATGCCAGCGTCCAGTCATCTGCTCCCCCATAGGCATCGAAATTCAACTTATAGCGTCGCTGGGCGATATTCGTAGTACTGCCAATTTTCACCCATCCCAACGCCTTGGAAACAGCGAGATAGACATCGCCCGGAACTTCCGTGCGGCGTTGATAAGCTATCTTGCTGGAATCACATTGAACACAGTGTCCCGCACGCGTTCGCAACCGATGCCCCGCCGCTTGACAAGGCACACCTAGTAAAAGGCGCTTACCAGCCGCCTTGGCCTCGTCCCTGACAGCTTTCGGAGGCCGTCCCTTGGTGTCAAATACGTCGTCCGCCGACATTCCCTGCGATTGCAGGAAAAGCAATTCTTCCTCAGTCAACATCAAGCAGCCCTCCGTCTGTTACGGGAAACCCTGCCACCGAAAGGTGACAAACTCAAATTGAGTTGGGTTGCCGAAAAGGTGGATCGCCGCTAGGCGACGATCCGGCCTTTCCTGCGGGCGTCGTTCGCGTATTCCGACAGGGGCTTTGTCGCCTTGAAATGGCGATCTATCTCCAACAGGAGCCCCATGCGGTTCCGCTGCGCGGCGAGTTCGTGAACGGACACATAGCCGAGTTCGGGGCATCCGTGCCCGATGTCGCACAAGCCAAAGGCGATTTCGTCGGGACCCAGTTCCGACAGGAGCCATGTCGCGCCGCCGGCGGGGTCGAAGATTTTGACGACGGGTTTGAAGTCAGTCATCCGGGATTTGCCGAAATTCGCGCGGAAGTTCGCGGCCATCTCGGCGCGGGCGGTGGCGGGGATCATTCCCCCGCCTCCTTCTTGGCGCGGATAATGAGACGTCCACCGACCGGGATCGCGGAAAGTTGGACATTGAAGCCCTGGCCGTCGTTGTGTGCCCAGGCGCAACCGATCTTTGTCCAGTAGGCTCGATCGCCGTCGCCTTCGACTACGAAAACGCCGTGGCTGGGGGTGTGCTTCGCGGGTGCTGCTTCCTGTTTCTTTGCCATTTTGGCCTCCATCCGGCCGCCCGTTGCGGCCGTTCTGAAAGCCAGCTTCGGAAGGTTTCAGGGATGCCTAGCTGGGTGCCGGAGGCACGCTTGCGCCCGCCCATTAGCGGGTAGCCCGACCGACGTAGGAAGGCAGGAAGAACGGCGCGGAGCGGCCGGAGTAGGCTATGGCAGGGGGAGAGAAAGCGCCGCTTGTGAAGAATCGACAAGGACTGTCTGGCCGTGTCGAGACGGCGGCGTTTGCGAGAGAACTGTATGAAGTCGGTTCAAGCTCGGTTCAAACGACGAAACAGGGCAAAACGCCTCTTGCTCGCCTATCTTGGCGAGGTCAATTTATTCAGCGTTTTCAAGGGTTTGAATGGCGCGCCCGAAGAGATTCGAACTCCTGACCCCCAGATTCGTAGTCTGGTGCTCTATCCAGCTGAGCTACGGGCGCGCAAAGGCTGTGCGAGACAGCGCTGCAATGCCGGTCTGAAAGGACCGACAGCGAGCGAGGTGTTCACTAACGGCTGATTTCCTGAAAAGCAAGCTGCCCCTTCAAAAGTTTTGCATGGGCGCTTTCTACGACAAAACGGACTTGGCTTTTTTACCTGTCGTGTCGACCGGAAAATCGGCGGTCGATTTTTCGCAGGCACGATCCGGCAAATTCAGGATGCCGTGCCGCCTGCTTGCTCCGTTGGTCGCCAGAATGCCGCTTGCATCGCGCGGGTCAGGATGGCGCCGGTTTAGCAGGTATTCCGGCGACCTTCCAGCCGTCGTGCTGGGAACGGCCGCTGCCCTGCCGACCTGATCGAGGTTTCGGGCAACAGCGCTTCCCCTCCGGGGAGCATGTCCCGGTTTTCTCTTTCCGGGCGCGGCTTCGTAGGGATGGTCCGCTTTTTCTCGACTTCTTTGCCGTTTCATGCCAATCCCGCCGCATGGCTCTCGACATCAAGATATGCGGACTGAAGACCGATGCGGCACTTGCCGCCGCGCTCGCCGGCGGGGCGAGCCATGTCGGGTTCATTTTCTTCTCCAAAAGCCCACGCTATGTCGATCCTGCGGTGGCCGGCCGCTTGAGGGAGACCGCGCGCGGACGGGCAAAAGCAGTGGCCGTTACGGTCGACGCGACGGACGCTTTCCTGGATGAGATCGTCGCTGCGATGCAGCCCGATATGCTGCAGTTGCACGGCCATGAAACGCCGGAGCGCGTGGCGGAAATCAAAGCGCGTTACGGGTTGCCCGTGATCAAGGCGCTGCCGGTCAGCGAGGCTGCCGATCTCGAGGCGCTAAAACCTTATCTCGGGATCGCCGACTGCTTCCTCTTCGACGCAAAGCCGCCGAAGGACGCGGTGCTTCCGGGCGGCAACGGCGTCGCCTTCGACTGGCGCGTTCTGGCGGGCCTTGACGCCAGGATCGATTACATGCTTTCCGGTGGGCTCAACGCCGACAATATCGGCGAGGCGCTCAGGCTCGCGAACCCGCCCGGCATCGACGTCTCGTCGGGCGTGGAAAGCGCGCCGGGGGTCAAGGAGCCGGCGTTGATCGAAAAATTCTTCCGCGCCGTGGCAATGGCGAAAGAAAACCGCGCCGCCTGACGTTTCGGCTTTTTTGAGGAGATCGGCGATGAACAAGCCGGCGATACCCAATTCGTTCCGTACCGGACCCGACGAGCAGGGCATGTTCGGTATTTTCGGCGGCCGTTTCGTTGCCGAGACGCTGATGCCGCTGATCCTCGAACTGGAAAAGAACTGGAACGAGGTCAAGGATGATCCGGACTTCAGGGCTGAGTTGCAGAATCTGTCGACCCATTATGCCGGGCGGCCCTCCAAGCTGTATTTCGCCGAAGGCCTGACCAACCATCTGGGCGGTGCGAAAATCTATTTCAAGCGCGAGGATTTGAACCACACCGGCTCGCACAAGATCAACAACTGCCTCGGCCAGATTTTGCTGGCCAAGCGCATGGGCAAGAAGCGCATCATCGCCGAGACGGGGGCAGGCCAGCACGGCGTCGCCTCGGCCACGGTCGCGGCGCGTTTCGGGTATCCCTGCATCGTCTATATGGGCGCTACCGACGTCGCCCGCCAAAGCCCCAACGTTTTCCGCATGAAACTGCTCGGTGCCGAAGTGCGGCCGGTCAGCGCCGGCCACGGCACGCTGAAGGATGCCATGAACGAGGCGCTGCGCGACTGGGTGACCAATGTCGAGGACACCTACTACCTGATCGGCACCGCCGCCGGCCCGCATCCCTATCCGGAACTGGTGCGCGACTTCCAGTCGGTGATCGGTACGGAGGCGCGCGCGCAGATGCTTGAGCAGGAGGGCCGGCTGCCGGATACGATCATTGCCGCCGTGGGCGGCGGCTCCAACGCCATCGGCCTGTTCCATCCGTTCCTCGACGACAAGGACGTCCAGATTATCGGTGTCGAGGCGGGCGGGCGCGGGCTCGACGGCATCGAGCATTGCGCCTCGATGAGTGCCGGCAGGCCCGGCGTGCTGCATGGCAACCGCACCTATCTGCTGCAGAACGAGGACGGCCAGATTCTCGACGGCCATTCGATTTCGGCCGGTCTCGATTATCCCGGCGTCGGCCCCGAGCATTCATGGCTGAAGGATTCGGGTCGTGTCGACTATGTGCCGATCCTCGATGACGAGGCGCTGGAAGCCTTCCAGCTTACCACGCGCGTCGAAGGCATCATCCCGGCCCTGGAATCGGCGCATGCCATCGCCCACGCGATGAAGATCGCGCCGACCATGGGCAAGGACCAGATCGTCATCGTCAACCTGTCGGGGCGAGGCGACAAGGACGTGCATACGGTCGCCTCGATGATGGGTATGGAGATCTGACATGACCGATACCCGCATCGACCGCCGCATGGCGAAACTGAAACAGGAAGGCCGCCCGGCGCTCGTCACCTATTTCATGGGCGGTGACCCGGACTACGACACCTCACTGTCGATCATGAAGGCGCTCGGCACTTCCGGGGCTGACATCATAGAACTCGGCATGCCGTTTTCCGATCCGATGGCCGATGGCCCGGCGATCCAGGCAGCAGGCCTGCGCTCGCTGAAGGCCGGCCAGACGCTGGTCAAAACGCTGAAGATGGCATCCGACTTCCGCAAGGGCGACAACGAGACGCCGATCGTTTTGATGGGCTATTACAATCCTATCTATATTTACGGCGTCGACCGTTTCCTGACCGATGCCAAAGCCTCCGGCATCGACGGGCTGATCGTCGTCGACCTGCCGCCGGAGATGGACGAAGAGCTTTGCATCCCGGCGGTGAAGGCGGGGATCAATTTCATTCGCCTCGCCACGCCTACCACCGACGACAAGCGCCTGCCGAAAGTGCTGCAGAACACGTCGGGCTTCGTCTATTATGTCTCGATGACTGGCATCACCGGCTCGGCCCTGGCCGATACCGGCAAGGTGGCCGAGGCGGTGAAGCGCATCAAGGGCCACACCGACCTGCCGGTCTGCGTCGGCTTCGGCGTCAAGACCGCCGAGCAGGCGCGGGTGATCGGGACTTCCGCCGACGGTGTTGTCGTCGGCACGGCCATCGTCAACGCCGTCGCCAATGTGCTGGGCCCGAAGGGCGAGCGCACCGCTGATCCGGCCGAGGCCGTCGCCACGCTGGTCACCGGCCTGTCGCGCGGGGTGCGTGAAGCCCGCCTTGCTGCCGCCGAATAGTTTTCCTACCTCTTCTGTAACGGTAGGGACTGGAGCCTGAAGCGATGAACTGGATCACCAACTACGTCCGCCCGAAGATCAATTCGATGCTGGGGCGGCGGGAAATGCCGGAGAACCTCTGGATCAAGGATCCGGAGAGCGGCGAGATGGTCTTCCACAAGGAACTGGAAGAGAACCAGTACGTCATTCCGTCTTCCGGCCATCATATGAAGATTTCGGCCAAGGAGCGGCTGAAATTCTTCTTCGACGACGGCAAGTTCGAGACGCTGGAAAATCCCAAGGTTACGCAGGACCCGCTGAAGTTCCGCGACGAGAAGCGCTATGTCGACCGCCTGAAGGATGCCAAGTCCAAGACCGGCCTCGAAGACGCCATCGTTAACGCGCTGGGCTCTATCGAAGGCCTGCCGGTGGTGGTGACGGTGCAGGATTTCGCCTTCATGGGCGGTTCGCTGGGCATGGCTGCCGGCGAGGCCATCGTGCGTGCCTTCGAGACGGCGCTCAAGCACAAGCGGCCGTTGATCCTGTTTGCGGCCTCCGGCGGCGCGCGCATGCAGGAGGGCATCCTGTCGCTCATGCAGTTACCGCGCACCACGGTCGGCGTCGACCGACTGAAGGAAGCGGGCCTGCCCTATATCGTTGTTTTGACCAATCCGACCACGGGCGGGGTCACGGCTTCCTATGCCATGCTGGGCGACGTGCATATCGCCGAGCCCGGTGCGCTGATCGGCTTTGCCGGGCCGCGCGTCATCGAGCAGACCATTCGCGAAAAACTGCCTGACGGCTTCCAGCGCTCCGAATATCTGATGGAGCACGGCATGGTCGACATGGTGGTGTCGCGGCTGGAGATGCGGGCGACCATCGCGCGACTCCTGAAGATGCTGCTCAAGGTGCCGGAGACACAAAAGCTGCTGGAACCGGAAATCCTGCCACCGGTGGTCGCCAAGCCGGAAGTTCGCCCGCAGGCGTAAGGGTCGAGTGCCGGTATGACTATTCTTGCCGCCGACCGCGAGATCGAGAGCCTGCTCGCCCTGCACCCGAAAGGCTTCGACCTGTCGCTTGACCGCATTTCACGGTTGCTGGACAGGTTGGGCAACCCGCAGGACAGGCTGCCGCCGGTCATCCACATCGCCGGCACTAACGGCAAGGGATCGTGCGCGGCCTTTTCGCGGGCGTTGCTCGAAGCGGCCGGCTACCATGTGCACACGCATACCTCCCCGCATCTGGTTCATTGGCACGAACGTTATCGCCTTGCCGCGGGGGGCGGCGGCAAGCTTGTGGACGATGCTGTTCTTGCCGAGGCTATTGCCCGCGTCGCCAGAGCCAATGGCGGGCAGACCATCACCGTTTTTGAGATACTCACAGCCGTCACCTTCATTCTGTTCTCCGAGCATCCGGCCGACGCGGCGATCATCGAGGTGGGGCTCGGCGGCCGATTCGACGCCACCAACGTCGTCAAGAACCCGGCAGTATCGGTGATCATGCCGGTATCGCTTGATCATCAGGCCTATCTCGGCGACCGGGTCGAACTGATCGCCGCCGAAAAGGCCGGCATCGTCAAGCGCGGCTGTCCGGTGGTGATCGGCGCGCAGGAACACGAAGCCGCGCTCGATGTCCTGGTCGAGACGGCGGCTCGGCTCGGCTGTCCCACCTCGGTTTATGGCCAGGATTTTCTGGCTTACGGAGAGAACGGCCGCATGGTCTATCAGGACGAGGACGGGCTGATGGACCTGCCGCCGCCGCGCCTTCCCGGTCGTCACCAGTTCGCCAATGCGGCAGCGGCGATTGCCGGCGTCAAAGCCGCTGGTTTCCATCTGAGCGAACGTGCTGTGGAGAAAGCCATGGCCGATGTCGTCTGGCCGGGCCGCATGCAGAAGCTGACGCAGGGCAGGTTGGTGGACCTTGCGCCGGAAGGGGCCGAGATATGGCTCGACGGCGGCCACAATCCGGGGGCGGGTATCGTCGTCGCCGAGGCGATGGCCGAGCAGGAAGAGAAGAACCCGCGGCCTTTGTTCCTCATCTCCGGCATGATCAACACCAAGGACCAGAGCGGCTATTTCCACGCCTTCAAAGGCCTGGTGCGCCATGTCTATACGGTGCCTGGCAGCTTCAGCGAGGCCGGGGTGCCCAACGATGAACTGGCGGTGCGGGCGGCCGAGGCCGGGCTGTCGGCGGAGCCGGTAAGTTCGGTCGCCAGCGCGCTGATGCTGTTGCATGACACCTGGGACCACAGGGAAGCGCCGCCGCGTATCCTGATCTGCGGTTCGCTTTACCTGTCCGGCACGGTCCTGGCCGAGAACGGTACGCCGCCCACCTGAACGCGCAAACCTACTTCAATTCGATCTCGATGAAGGCGTATTCGCCGTCGTTGGCGTTGATGACGTCGTGCTCGACGCCTTCCCCGCGAAAATAAGGCACACCCTTTTTCATCTCGGCGAAGCTCTCTCCGTCCTTGGTCAGAAGCTTCACCTTGCCGTCCATCAACGGTACCACGACATAGTCGTGACCGTGGCGGTGCCAGCCGGTATTGGCGTTGGGGGCGAAACGCCACTCGGTTACGATGACCCGGTCGTTGTCGATGAAGACTGTCGGTTTGGCGGTTCCGGTCATGGCGCTCTCCTTTGCTGGCAAGTGCCATGCTGCATGGCCTTGGCGATGCCAGCAAGGAGGATCGATGGCGCCACGAAGAAAAAGCCCGGCGCGATGGCCGGGCTTTTTCTCAAAAACTTCTAAAAAGATCAGGCGACGGCGCCGTTGATCCAGTGCGAAAGCGCGGTTTTGGGGGCGGCGCCGACCTTCATGTCGGCGACTTCGCCGCCCTTGAAGATCATCAGTGTAGGGATCGAGCGCACGCCGAACTGCGCTGCAAGCTCGGGATTCTCGTCGATATTGAGCTTGGCGATCTTGACCTTGCCGCCGAGTTCGGTGGCGATCTCTTCCAGCGACGGGCCGATCATCTTGCAGGGACCGCACCATTCGGCCCAGAAATCGACCACGACCGGTTCCTTGGCGTCGAGCACGCTGGCCTGAAAATTGTTGTTGTCGACCTTGACGGTGGCCATGCTGAATTCCTTTCGGGGTTCGTTGTCGCGCTACATGTGGTGGCAAGCGCAGCTTCGTTCAAGCCAGTTTGTGTCATGCACCGTTGAGTCGTGCAAGGGCGGCATCCATCGCCTTGCCCGGTAATTCGATCAGCAGCGGCGTTTCGGTAAACAGCAGGGCTGCCGCTATTTCGCAACCCGGATAAAGCGGCCTGAGCAGTGCACGGTAGAGCGAAAGCTGGAGGATATAGGCCGCGGGCACCTCGCCAAGCGAGGCGGGAGCCGGCCGGTTGGTCTTGTAATCGACGATCAGTACCCTGCCGGGCGTAACCACCAGCCGGTCGATCTTGCCGGAAACGGCGCGTTTTTTCCCCCTTATGTCGATACTTCCCATGATCGCCACTTCGGCGCGGGAATTTGGGCCGAAGATCGGGGCAAAGCCGGGGTTGGCGAAGATTTCCTCGATGGAAGCCAGCGCCCTCGTTCGCTCGATTTCGGGCCACGCCGCTCCCGCTCTCGCGAGATAGCGTTCGGCGGCACTGCGGCGCTCGGCTTCGGCAATACCGGGCAGCATCTGTAGAAGTTTGTGCACCGCCAGCCCGCGCACTATGGCAAAGCCGGGCGCGTCTTCGGTGTCCAGCACGGGCGAGCGGGCATCGATGACAGGCTCTTTCGTCTCGTCGATGAGCGTTGAAGCGCCGGACGGCGACAGGGGTCGTGGCAAATCTTCGTCGGCCGGCAGGGGCATGAAAAGATGCTTGGGCAGCGGCCCGAAATCGTCGGCGGGGCGTCCGACCTCGGCGGTTTCCGCCGTGACGGGGGGCAGCCTGGTTACCTGGAAACGATGCACCGTCTCGCCGGTGACCGGGTTCGGGCGCTCCGCGCTTTCAGGCGCACCGATCAGCGCGCGGCTGACGATGGAATGCCAGGTACCGGCGTTCGGCGCGCGCTTGCCATGATAGCCGCAGACCACCAGCCGGTCCTCGGCGCGGGTCATGCCGACATAGAGCAGCCGGCGATATTCGTCGTCGGCCAGTTCTTTCGCGAGCAGAGCCGCGCCTTGCGAAAAATTATTGGCGACGTCGCCGGCCGCGCGCCACAGATACCCTTTGCCCCGCCAGTGCTCGCCCGACGCGGTGAACGGCATCAGGCGCGGCAGGTGCTGGTCGCTGAAAGGTGCTGCCCCGCCATCGACCAGAAACACCACCGGCGCTTCCAGCCCCTTGGCGGCATGCACGGTCATGACGCGGACCTCGTCGCGCCCCTGGTCCATCTCGCGCTTGATTTCCGGGCCGGCGTTTTCCAGCGTCGCCAGGAAAGATTCCAGTCCGGGCAGGCCGGTCCGTTCTTCGGCGAGGCAGAAATTGAGGAATTCGTCTAGGATGTCGCCGGCCTCAAGGCCGAGCCTTTCGATCATCTTGTTGCGGACATGATCGCGGGCGAGCAGGCCGGCGTAGAATTCGAAGACCGGCTTGAACGCCACTTCGTTTGCCCATCCGTCGAGCCGCTTCACCACGGCTTCGAGATCGGCGTTGGTGTTGGAATGCGCACGCAGCGAGGTAAAAAGCGAGACGCCTTTTTCGCGCTGCCCCGCCAGCGCAAAAAGCGCCTCCTCGGAAACGTCGAAGATCGGGCTCCTGAGCACGGCGGCAAGCGACAGATCGTCCTGCGGCTGGATGAGGAAACGGCCGAGCGCGATCAGGTCCTTGACGGCAATATGGCCGGGTAGGCTCAGCCGGTCTGCGCCGGCCATCGGGATTTTCTTTTCCTTCAGGCTGCGCGAAAGAGCGTGGACGAAGCGGTCGCGTTTGCGCACCAGAACCAGTATGTCGCCGGCCCTGATTGGCCGCCCCTTGCCCTCGATTATGTCGCCGGATGCGAGCCAGCGTTCGATCGTGCCTGCGATATGTTCGGCAAGCTGCACTGCAGGCGCACGCAAATGGTTGACGGGCAGCGTCCAGTCGTCCGGCTCGTCGACGGCATCCGCACCGATCGACGGCCACACCTCGACATAGCCCGGCGCGTCGTCGCGGATCGCCTTGTGATCGAGCGGGTCGGTGTCGTGGCTGATACCGCGCCGGACTTCCGGGTCGGCAAAGACGCGATCCACCGCCGACAGGACATCCTGCGTGGAGCGAAACGACCAGGTCAGTTTGAGGTCGGCGAAATCCGCCTCGGCGTTTTTCACATGGCCGGAGAAGAAGAGCCTGCTCTCGTCGAAGGATTCCGGTGCCGCGCCCTGAAACGAATAGATCGACTGTTTTTCGTCACCGACCGCGAAGACGGTGCGCAAGGTGCCGTCGCGCGCGCCCTGTCCGGCGAAAAACTCCCCGGCGAGCCTGGTCACCACCGCCCATTGGTCGGGGCTGGTATCCTGCGCCTCGTCGAGCAGGATGTGGTCGATGCCCTGATCGAGCTTGTACTGCACCCACGGGCCGGCGTCAGTGCGCGAAAGCAGGTTGACGGTGCGGGTGATGAGGTCGTTGAAGTCGAGGAAGCCGCGTCCGCGCTTCATCTGCTCGTAGCGGCCGATCAGCCAGTCGGCGGCGGTGAGCGCCGCGCGGGTGCCTTCCAGCATGCGAAACAAGGCCAGCCTGTCACATGCCTCTATGATCGCGTCGGTCGCCGTCTGATACCGGTCGGGCAGGTCGGGTAGGGCGTTTAGCAAGGCTTTGCCGAACAGCCATGCCGGCTTGTAAGGCTCGCCCTTTTCGCTCAGGAAAGCCTTTTTGAGCAGAGCCAGTCGGCGCGTTGGGTCCGGTTCGGCGAAAGCGTGCTCGGCGTCCGCGACCACATAATCCTGCGCACGATTAGCTCCCGTTTGCCTGCATGTCAGGGCAAGCGTAGCGAAATAGTCGGCCCCGAAGCCGGGCAACGGCCATACCGAAAGAGCGATGTCTTCAGCACTTTGCCCGGCGGGAAAACCGAACTCGTCGAACAATGCCTGGAAGGCGGAGCCGTCGCCGCCGATCTGACCGATGAAGGTGCGTAGCCCGTCACGCTTGCGCACGATCTCGCCGAGCAGTGCGTCCAGCCCCGCTTCGCCGCCGCGTTCCAGGATGGTAGCGAAGGCGTCCGCCAGTTCGATATTGTCGCCGCCGGCGCCGGAAATCATGTCGCGCCGTGCGGCGGCGAACAGGGCGGCCTCCATCG
Source organism: Mesorhizobium sp. (assembly GCA_049647745.1). Lineage (GTDB taxonomy): Bacteria > Pseudomonadota > Alphaproteobacteria > Rhizobiales > Rhizobiaceae > Mesorhizobium. The sequence continues at coordinate 10,174 of JBARYG010000194.1, read as the reverse complement.
CCGGGTCGAGCATTTCGAAATGGGCGGCGATGTTGGCTTCCAGCGGGAACTGGTGCAGCACGGATTCGCAGAAGGCGTGGATGGTCTGGATTTTCAGGCCGCCCGGCGTTTCCAGCGCTTCTGCGAACAGCCGCCGCGCCCGGCGCATGAGCGCTGCGCCGGGCATCTTTCCGTCCAGCGCCGCAATCTTCGACGCCAGATCGTTTTCAGGCAGGGCGGTCCATTCCGACAGCGTGGAAAACACCCGGTTCGCCATGTTGGCGGCGGCGGCGCGCGTATAGGTCAGGCACAGGATCTTCGACGGGTCGGTGCCGCGCAGCAATAGGCGGATGACGCGTTGCGCCAGCACATGGGTCTTGCCCGAGCCGGCATTGGCCGACACCCAGGCGGAATATTGCGGGTCGGAGGCTCGCGCCTGGCTGGCCGCCGTCTCCGGCGGAATGGGGTAGGTCCTTTTCATGCCTCGCCGCCGCCTTCTTCGGGAGCGTCGCCGCCGGCCGACCATTCGAGCACGCGGGCAAGATGGTCGTAGTCGCCATCGGTCTCGCCCTCGCGAAACGGCAGCGCCCGCGACAGATAGCCGGTGGCGGGGTCATGGTAATGGACCAGCAGCTGTTCCAGCCGCGCCCAGGCTTCCTCAGAGAGATCAGAGGCGGTGCGGGGCTTGCGGTTGTATTCGAGGATCGATTCCTCGAACACGTCGCCATTCGGTTTCAGCCGCACGAAGGCCAGTTGCGAGGGTTCGCGCCGCCCAAGCTCGTTGAATGCGCCGCGCCGAAGCAGCGCGCCTTCCAGCGCCAGTTGCGGCGTAAGCAGCGTGTGCGCCTGCGCCTTGGAGGGCGAGGAGCCGGTCTTGTAGTCCAGAATATCGGCCATGCCGCCGGCCAGCAGGTCGACACGGTCGGCATAGCCGGACAGGGTCACGCCGGACTGGCCGACCTCGGTCTTGTCAGCGCGTTCTTCGGCATGGCGGCGGGCCACCGCATCGGCGCGCCCGACCTCCCAGCTGATGATGTTGGCGGCAAGCTTTTCGAAACGCGGCCACCAGACAGCCTCGACATCGGCGGGAAGCGCTGCCTCGGCAAAGCAGGTGCGCCCGGCGGCGATGAGGGCTTCGAGCGCGGCCGGGTCACGCGGGTCGGCGACCGTGCGGGAAAAGCGGTGCAGGATGGCGTGGAACAGCGTGCCGCGCTCGGCGGCACCCGGATCGCGGATGACCGGATCGAGCGGCATGAGACCGAGGATACGCCGGGCGTAGACAGCGTAGGGATCGCGGCGCAGCGTCTCGATTTCGGTCACGGAGAAATGGTGCGGGCGTACCGCGACCGGCGGCGTCGGTCGGGGGCGGGGGGCAAAATCGCGTTTGTCGCCGGCGTCCAGTCCGCGCGCCCAGAAAAGCAGTTCGTCGCCGCGCCGGCGCATTTCGGCCGCATGATCCTTGCCGATGAAGGTCAGCAGGCGTTGCAGCCAGCGCGACGGTACCGCCGGGGCATCGCCCGAACGGGCGGCGCGGGCCAGCACCACGTTTTTCGTGCCCATCGCCATCTGGAAATCATGGGCGGCAAGGCCGATACGGCGCTCCGGCGGTTCGAGATCGATGCCGGTCTTCATCAGCCGCGACATGAAGCGGTCGCTTTCGGCCTTGCGCGGCCAAACGCCCTCGTTGAGGCCGCCGATCACCAGCGTGTCGACGCTTTGCAGCCGCGCTTCCAGCGCGCCCCATATGGCGATGGCTTTGTCGGTGCCGCGCGATGGCTTGACCGTTTCCGGCGCGATCAGCGCCTCCATCACGTCCGGCCATTCCTCTGCGGCGAAGGCAAAAGGTGCCGTGGCCGATACCAGCCCACGCAGGAACTCAGCCAGTTTGGCGCCGGCGTCGTCCGCATAGAGCAGGCCAAGGCTGCCATCGGCGGCGCGGCCGAGGTTTTCCAGGGCGACGATGCTGGCGCGAATTAGCGCGGTAAGGTCGGCTTCCTTCTCGGCCCGCAAGGCAACCAGCGGCGCCTGCGCCTCGGCGAGGCGGGAAAGCAGTTCCCGCGCCCGCTCGATATCCTTCGTCGTCAGGCGCGCAAGCCAGAAAGGCTGGCGGCTCCCGGCCGCCAACTGGATCAGCCGGGTCTCGAAAAGAGCCGGCAGCGTGGCGAGATCGGGACGACCGGTTCCACCGCGCAAGGCGACCAGTTCGACCACTTCCGCCGCATGACGAACGATTGCCCGGTCCATACCGGCCGACAGAAGCGGATGCTTGAGCAGCGCCAGCAGGCCGACCGGATCGCCGGGGTGGAATGCCGCTTCGAGCGACAGCCGCAACAGGCTTGCCGGCGGTGTCTGGCTGAGCGGGGTGCCGCCGGAATCATCGGCGACGACGCCGAAACGCAGCAGCTCGGCCGAGACGCGCCGCGCCAGCGCCCGATCACCGGTGACCAGTGCGGCGCGTTGCCCCTTTTGCCCCACAGCGCGTCGCAACGCGATGGCGATGGCTGCGGCCTCGTCGCGCTCGTTGGCAGCTTCAAGCAGTGTGACGCCCGAAAAGGCTTCTGTCACTTTGTCGGCCGCGAACCGGCCTCTTGTCTCGGTCCATAGTTCGGTGGTTTCGGCTGGCCGCAAAGCCTCGCCGATCAGGGCGGTGCGCAGCGCGAGCGGGTTCTCGCCGATTTCCTCGACATCGTGGCGGGTGACGCCGATCCTGGCGATCAGCTTCCCCAGGCCGTATTGCGGATGGCCAAGCAAGGCGGGCTTGGCGCTGGGAGCGGAGATCGCCGCGAAGGAGGCGTCGTCCAGCGTTTTGTCCAGGCCGGGCAGCACGACCGCGCCGAGCGGCAGGTTGGCAATGACGGACAAAAGTTCGGCGGTGGCGGGAATGGAGCCGGTGGAACCGGCGACGATCACCGGGCCGGCGGGCGGATTGCGTTTCAGCCGGGCGGCTTCGAGCCGGATCAGCGCGCTGCGATAGGCGGCCGGGTTGGAGCGGTCGCGCTCTTCCAGCAGCTTCGGCCAGTTCTCGGTGACGATCTTCAGGAAATCCAGCGTCACCTGCCACCAGCCGGCGAGGTTTCCGGTCACCAGATCGGCAAGCCTTGCCCAGTCGGAGCCCTCGGTCTCGATCTCGTCCATAAGCTGGGCGAGGTCGCGCGCCAACCAGATGGCGTCGGCGGCGGAAGCCGGCACGACCATCTCTTCGTCGAACAGGGCGGCAACATGCGCCGGAAGTCGGCGCTTCCAGGCGCGCGCCAGCGGTGCCAGAAGTAGCAGGCGCTCGATGGAAGCGATCGGGGGCGCGAGCGCAAGGGCGCCGGCACTTTCCGGCGCGTCCGTCTCGAACAGCACCTCATCCTCGTCGAACTCGCCGAGCGGCCGGATGACCGGCAGGATTGCCGAATTGCCGCCCAACAATTCGACGAACACGCCCCGCAGCGCGCGCGCGGCGCGCCGGGTAGGCACATAGAGGGTGACGCCGGCAAGCGCCAGCGGATCGACGTCGAAGCGGAAACCCGGGACGAGCGTGCCGGCAAGCAGCGCCTTCGCCAGCGTCGGCAGGAAGGGCGCACCGGGCGGAATGGAGAAAACGCGGCGCGTGCCGCTCATGGCGTTCCGGCGAGCGCGTCGGCAACCGCCTTATCGGCGAGCGGGATCGCGTCCGGAGTGCCGACGGTGATCCAGCTCCCGTGCATGGCCATGCCGAACAGGCGCCCGGTGTTAATCGCCGCATCGAAGTAGCGGTTGAGGGAATGCGGTCCGGCAGGCGCATCTTGGAAAATGCGCGGATGGACGATGGCGGCGCCGGCATAGATCAATCCGGCCGGATCGCCTCTGGCGCGGCGCAGGCCGCCGTTCGCCCCGATCAGGAAATCGGTGCCGCCGCTGTGGCCGGTAGCCGATGCGATATCTGCAAGCATGAGCAGAATATCCATGGTTGCGTCGTCCCATGCAAGGGCGAGACGGGCGAGGCTGGGCGCGCCGCTGTCGATCCAGAACGTATCGGCGTTGAGGATGTAGAAAGGTTCGGGCCCGAGTTCGGGAAGCGCCTTGACGATGCCGCCGGCGGAATCCAGCAATTCCGTGCTTTCGTCGGAAATGATGATTTCCGGCGCGGTGCGGCGGGCGGTGTGGGCGACGATCTGCTCGGGAAAATAGTGAACGTTGACGACCGCCTTGCCGACCCCGGCAGTCACCAGACTATCCAGTGCCCAGTCAAGCAACGGTTTGCCGGCGACCTTTACCAGCGGCTTGGGCATGGTATCGGTGATCGGCCGCATGCGCTTGCCGAGGCCGGCGGCCAGCACCATTGCCGTTTTGGGGACCGTTTTCGGAGCGGTTGCGATCAAAGTTCTTTGTCTTCCAGCAGGCCGTGTTCGGTATAGAAATCCCGTAGCCCGGCCAGCGTCGGATGGGCAAGCGACCGGCGCAAATAGTCGCGGATGCGCGGTAGGTGTTTCAGATAATCCGGCTTGCCGTCGCGGCGGTCCAGCCGCACAAATATGCCGAGGATTTTGGAATTGCGCTGCGCCGCCATGATCGCATAGGTTTCGCGAAAGACTTCCTCGTCAAAGCTGCCTTCGACATGGCGCGCCGCGATATAGGCGTCGAGCGTCGCCTTCTCGATCTCCGGCGGCACGGTGACCCGCGCATCCATGGCAAGCGAGGCGACGTCATAGGCCGTGGGGCCGACCAACGCATCCTGGAAGTCAATGATGCCGAGCCGGTCGTGGCCCAGTCGCTCGCCGCGCCAGATGATGTTGGGCGAATGGAAATCGCGCATCATCAAGGTGGGTTCGCGATCCGAGAGGCGGGCGAAGAGGGCATCCCATCGGTGCTGGTAGCCTTCCCGCAATTCGTCGGTCGGCGGCGCGCCGGTGACCGCCGGTACGTACCAGTCGACCAGAAGTTCGGCCTCGATCATCATCGCATCGCGGTCGAAGGGCGGCACTTCGTGAAAAACACCGGCTTCTGCTTCCAGCCGGTAGGACCATGGTCTGCCATGCATCATGGCCAGAAGCTCGGCCGCCGCCGCGTAGCGTTCCGCCACAGGCTTGCCCGCATCGTCGAGAAAATTGCCGGAGCCGAGGTGGCTCGTCAGCAGAAACCCTTGCGCTAGGTCCTGCGCGTGGATTTCGGGAACGCTGACGCCGGCTTCGGCGAGCGCGTGGTCGATAGCAACGAAAGCCGCGACGGTGCGTGACGTATGGGCGATCAGCGCATAGGGCTTACCGTCCTTCACCGGCGGGCCGAGCACCAGTTCCGGCGAGTTCATCAGCACGCGAGGCGCGAAACCGTCGAGCTCCACGATCTCGTAGGAGCGGGCCGAGGCGTCGCCGACGAAACGTCTGCGTCGGGCCTGCCCCCATCCGCAACCATCGAGGAAATCGCGCATGGCGAGCGAGCGGGCGATGCGCTCGAAGGCAGCACCGTCGCCGAGAAGCCGGGCGAGGCGGCCTTCGCCGTGCGGATCGAGTTCGACGCGGATCGTTGTCGCCAGTAGCCGATCCGTTGCGCGATCCGGCCACTCGACCAATACCGCTCCTGTCGCAACGGCCTCGTCGAACCCCAGCTCATCCAGTTCCGACCCGTCGCCGATGCGGTAAAGATCGAAATGGTGCACCGGAATGCGGGTGTCGTAGCTCTGGACGAGGGTAAATGTCGGGCTTGGCACGTCGAGGCTTTCGTCGTCGGCCAGCGCGCGGATCAGGGCGCGGGCCAGCGTCGATTTGCCGGCGCCGAGGTCGCCCGAAAGCGCCAGAACGTCGCCGGGGCGCAGCGCCATGGCGAAGTCTTCGCCCAGCCGCATGGTTGCCGCTTCATCGCTGAGAAGACGCTCCAGCACCGGCCCGGTCATGCGCGGCCGCTATTCGGCCGCGGCACGGATGCCGGCCGGCAGGGCAGGGAACGTGCAGATCACCGTCGTGCCCCGGCCCTCGCCGGTTTCGATGCGCACGCTGCCGCCATGCAGTTCGACAAAGCTCTTGACGATGGACAGGCCGAGGCCTGCGCCGCGCCGCCGGCCACCGTTGACGCGCGGCTCGAAGCGGCGGAACACCGAATCCAGCACCTCCTGCGGCATGCCGGGGCCGTCGTCGTGAACGGAAAACTCCACCCCCTCGGCCAACTGGCGGCAGGCAAGCGTGATGACGCCGGCTTCCGGCGCGTAGTTCGCGGCGTTGCTCAAGAGGTTGTAGAGGATCTGGCGCACGCGCGTCTCGTCGCCGTGGAAGGTTTTCGGAGCGCTTCCGATATCGATCGCAAGCCGGATCGAATGTTCCTCCAGTCGGTCGGCGACCAGATCGGCAGCAGCCGCAATGGTCGCATTGACCGGCACTTCGGAAATTTCGAGCTGCATGATGCCGGCGTCCACCGTCGCCAGGTCGAGGATATCGTTGACGATGGTAAGCAGCACGGAGGAGGACGAGCCGACATGTTCGACATATTCGCGCTGGCGCGGCGTCAGCGGCCCGGTGGTCGGCTGGGACAGGAGTTCGGTGAAGCCGATGATGTTGGTCAGCGGCGAGCGCAGTTCGTAGGAGACGTGCTGGACGAAATCGTTCTTGATCTGGTCGGACTTCAGTAACGCCTCGTTCTTGTCCTTCAGCGCCCGCTCGACATTGACGCTGTCGGTGACGTCGACGAAGGTCGTCATCACCTGGCCGTTGGGCAGGTGGATGACGGCGTAGCGAAGGATGCTGCCATTGACGAGTTCGGTCTGGCCGTGGCGGTCACGCCGCTCCTCGTCGAAGCCGGTGATGGTCGCCGCGAACTCGCTCCATGGGCTGTCCAGCGCCCGGCCGTCGCACTCGGCACGGATCGCGGAAACGTGGATGCCCGGCTTGACCGTGCTGCCGTCCAGCCCCCACAGGGTGGCGAAGGCGGGGTTTGACAGGCGCAGTCTGCCGTCCGGGCCGAACACGGCAACCCCTTCGGCGAGATTGTCGAGCGTCTCGCCCTGGACACGCACCGCAGTCTGGTAGCGGCTTTCCAGATCGATTTTTTCCGTCAGATTCTCGAACACCCAGGTCACGCCACCCTTCGGCTGCGGATTGGCTACGACGCGGATGGTCTTGCCGTCGGGCAGGTGCCACCAGTGCTCCTGCGGCTCCACGGCGCGGTAGGCGGAAAGCAGCGCCTCCTTCCAGCGGCGCCATTCGGGCTGTTCGGCGATCTTGCCTTCGCTGCGCAGTCGGTCGAGCAGCATCGCGTTGTCCGGCGCGCTGTGCAGGAAGCCGGAGTCCAGCCCCCACAGTTTCTGGAACGCCTGGTTGAAGAAGCGCAACTTCTCGTCCGTATCGAAGGTGGCGACGGCCGTGTTCAACTGGTCCAGCGTGTCCGCGTGGCTTCGAAGGGTCCGCTCATATTCGGCCCGGATCGTCTCGATGGCGCTGATGTCGCATGCGAGACCAGCAGAACCGTAGACGCTGGCATAATCGGTGACGGCGTATTTACGCCGATCGCCTTCGATGACGGTGGAAAGCGTCTGTTCGAAGACGGGCCTGTCCCGGTGCTGCTCGCTGATTGCCTCGCGCGCCTGGCCGCCGAGAAACTCCCTGGCCTCGCTGATTGCGACGTCTGTGTTTTCTGCTTCGACCGCGTCGGCATAAGCGCGGTTGACCCATTTCAGCCGGCCGTCGGCGGCACGCATCCACACCGGCATCTTCAGGGCGCCGAAAAGGCCGAGCATGGTGTTGTGGTCTGCGGCGAGTTCCTGGTTCTCCAGCTTTAGCCGAGCCTGGCTGCGCTGCGTTTCGGAAAGCGAGACGAACCTAACGATGATGTGCGCGGCGCTTTTGCGGCCCTGCACGTCGAGCGGCATGCCGGCCTGCGTTTCGGCGACGAAATCGAAAGGCGTGCCTTTTTCGCGCAGCGCCGCGATAGCGTGCTCAAGCGTCGCCGCCGAGCGCGGCATCAGCCACCGCCCGAAGGCGAGAAAGGCGGCTCGTTCCTCGGGAGCGCCGCTGTCGATCGGCAGGGCGCCGACGAGTTCGGGTTTCTTGTTCTCCGGCCCCCACACGACCACGCGCTGGTCGCGCAGGTTAAGCATGGCTTCGGAGCGTTGCAGGCCGGCATTGACGTCGGCGAGCCGGGTCTTGAGGGTGACGTTCTCCGCTGAGATGCGGCCGCGCTCGCGAATGAGGACGATGGCGGATATCAGCGCGGCTCCCATGACGCCGACGAATACGGCCATCTGGATGACGTCGAAGGCGCTGAGGGCAAGCGCTGCCTCCGGGGTGCGGTCTTGGGCATGGGCCGCAGCCAGGCCGAAGAATGGAAAGGCAAGCGCCGAACCGGCGAGAAGCGCCGTGATGCCGTGCCGCTTCCTCGCGCGGGCACGTTGGTTTACCGGCTTCCCGGTCGAATCGTCATGGCCGCCGGAAACGGCCTTTCCCGCGTGAAGCGGGGTTTTCCCCGGCATGTCCTGGTCCTCTCCGCCGCCTGAATACAAGACCGCCCTGATCGCGCGCGCCCGTCCCGTCCGACCACCACGCCGCGAATCACCTCACCATAAACTCTCGCCGAATCGCCGTGAAGCCGGTTCGCGCGCAAAAATAAAAGCCGGGCAAATGTCAATCGCCCGGCTTCAATATATTGTGTATCTTTACGGTATGGTTAATAGCGGTAGTGTTCCGCCTTGAAGGGCCCTTGCGGCGTCACGCCGATATAGGCGGCCTGTTCACCGCTAAGCGTCGTAAGCTTGGCGCCCAGTTTGTCGAGGTGCAGGCGGGCCACCTTTTCATCGAGGTGCTTGGGCAGGACATAGACCTGATTCTTGTACTGGCCACCCTTGGTGAACAGTTCGATCTGGGCCAGCACCTGGTTGCTGAACGACGCCGACATGACGAAGCTCGGGTGGCCGGTAGCGTTGCCAAGATTGAGCAGGCGGCCTTCCGACAACAGGATCATGCGCTTGCCGTCGGGGAAGGTGATCATGTCGACCTGCGGCTTGACGTTGGTCCACTTCAGGTTGCGCAGTGCGGCGACCTGAATCTCATTGTCGAAATGGCCGATATTGCCGACAATCACCATGTCCTTCATCGCCCGCATATGATCGAGCGTGATGACGTCCTTGTTGCCGGTGGTGGTGATGATGATGTCGGCGGTCGGGGCGGCGTCTTCCAGCGTCACCACCTCGAAACCATCCATCGCCGCTTGAAGCGCGCAGATCGGATCGACCTCGGTAACCTTAACGCGGGCGCCGGCGCCACTGAGCGAAGCCGACGAGCCCTTGCCGACGTCGCCATAGCCGCAGACGACCGCGACCTTGCCAGCCATCATGACGTCGGTGCCGCGGCGGATGCCGTCGACCAGCGATTCCTTGCAGCCGTATTTGTTGTCGAATTTCGACTTGGTGACCGAGTCGTTGACGTTGATCGCCGGGAAGGGCAGCAGGCCCTTCTTCTGCAACTGATAAAGCCGGTTGACGCCGGTGGTCGTCTCTTCGGTGACGCCCTTGATGGCTTCGCGCTGCTTGGTAAAGAAGCCGGGGGTTGCCGCCATGCGCTTCCTGATCTGGGCGAACAGGATCTCTTCTTCCTCGCTTTCGGGCTTGGAAAGCACGTCTTCGCCGGCTTCGGCGCGCGCGCCGATGAGGATGTACATGGTGGCGTCGCCGCCATCGTCGAGGATCATGTTGGACAGACCGCCGTCCGTCCACTGGAAAATGCGGTCGGTATAGGTCCAGTATTCCTCCAGGCTCTCGCCCTTGACGGCGAACACCGGAATGCCGTCCGCGGCGATGGCGGCGGCGGCGTGGTCCTGCGTCGAAAAGATGTTGCAGGAGGCCCAGCGGATGTCGGCACCGAGCGCCTTCAGCGTCTCGATCAGCACCGCCGTCTGGATGGTCATGTGCAGCGAGCCGGTGATGCGCGCGCCTTTGAGCGGCTGCGTCTTGCCGAATTCCTCGCGGCAGGCCATCAGGCCGGGCATCTCCGTTTCGGCGATCTCGATTTCCTTGCGGCCCCAGTCGGCGAGCGAAATGTCGGCGACCACATAGTCCTTGCTGGCTGTCATGAAGGTTCTCCAATGCCAATGATCTTGCCGGTGCCCATGAAAAACATGGCTCAGGCGGCGCGAATTGGAGGTCTGCCTAGCAGATCATGTCAAAAACGACAATGGGATATAAAGAAATCTTTATTCGTGCATATGCGATGTGACCGTTGGCGATTGCCGGTGTTGCGGGCAGGAATAAAAA